>JAGOIH010000117.1 GCA_017995755.1 Sedimentibacter sp.
AGTCTTTTTTGTCAATTATATCATTCTTGTTTGTCAAATTTGCATTAGCATTATACTCCCAAGTATCTTTATCCTGATAATAAAAGTGACAATCTCCATGCACTAAACCATAATCCGGATTCTCCTCCAAAAAATCTACCTGTTTCTGTAGCTTCAGCGGATCGGTCCAGTAGTCGTCACCTTCGCACAAAGCAATATATTTGCCGCGGGCAGCTTGTAACACGTTCAAAAAATTGTTTATCATGCCCAAGTTTTTTTCAGAATATTGTGCAAAAATTATTTCAGGGTATTTTTCTTCGTAATCTTTAACAATTTTTCGAGTATTATCGGTGCTACAATCTTCACCAATAATTAGTTCAATTGGGAAGGAAGTTTTTTGCATTAAAATCCCTTCAATAGCATCTTTTATAAAATTTTCATGATTATAGGTGATCATGCAAACACTCACCATTGGTTTATTATTGTCAATATAACTCATTATTAGTTGAATTTAAGTATATTCTTGCAAGATCAGCACATTTCTTTTCTCGCTTTTTTATTTTTTTACTGGTACACCTGCATAGATATACCATTCTTCAAGATTAGAATTAACAAAACTCATGGCTCCAACAGCTACACCTTCATTAATCGTAATATTTGGCATGATAATAGAGCCAGCACCAATCTGAGAGTATTTTTTTATTAACACCTTCCCACTTGTAACATTAGTGAACTCTTTCGGCACAGTTGGACTAATTAGAAAATTCCCAGAGAAATCATCTGTGGAACTAAAAATGGTACATCTGGGAGAAAGCCCTGTAAACTCCTCCATTTCAACACCTTTAGCACCATATATTGCAGAGTAGCTTGATATATGAATATTCGACCTAATTATTATATTGGGGTAATTATCTGAAAGATTTAAATAAGTATTTGTAAGCCCATCAATATTAAATGTAAGGATAATAAACTCATAAAATTTTCTATCACTGTATAAATGAAGAATTTTAGTATTACTTGTCATATTCGAGGTTTATAGAAATAAACACTTTTTTCCCAGTTTTCGGATCAATAAAAAACGCATTCTTAAATTCATCATGTGTTAATGCTCTCAGCTTGTTTATTATGTCTTTTGCAGTTGTTGATCGATTCAAGTCAATTTCACATAATTTATTAAAATCGTCTCGTAAATAAAGATGGCCTTCATTTTCCGGCTTGATTGTCGTATAAGAGTTAGATATTATAGAAAAAAGATTATTCTTTAATAAAGACTTTTCTTTTTGTATTACTTTATTGTACAATGTAAATGAAGTATCAATTGTTTCTTTTTCAACTAGTTCCCTATCAATAATATTTCCATGATCCAATTCTTCATCCATCTCGTGGATTGTAGCCCCAATTGGAAGATCATAAATTATTGAAAAAACTTGTGGATACCACCCTCTGTTAAGTGGATTATAACCTGGGTGAACATTAATACATTTTAATGAATTAATTAACTTTTTAGGAAAGATTTGTTTACAATGAATTGAAAAAACTAAATCATATTTTTCAATTATTTCTTCCAAGTGTTGGTTACTTTTTAGATTATATACAAATACACCTTTATTTAACTTTTCTTCAAATTTAAATTTATCTGAGAATGGACTAATACTATAATCAACGCTAACATCCATCAAATCTAATTCTTCAAATATTTCTTGAAAACTTGATGCCATAATTATATTATCAGAAATTACAAGTATTCTTTTATACATTTTAATTCTTTTTTTTTGATTATTCCAATAATTTTCTCAACAATTTCCAACGCTTTGCAGATATTGAGCGCCCATTCATCAGGTTCGTTGACAGGCTCAATTTCGAGTTTCATATCACTGAAAATTTCTATTTTTCTATTTATCCCCAAATAATTACAAATACTTTCTAATGAACATTTGTTCAAATGGTCAATGTCTTTAAATTCATTTTCAAAAACTTAGTTTAACAACTTAATTACCTGAAAATAATTTGGTGCAATTTTCTTATAAATCTGAAGTTGCGATAGTATTTTATTTTTCCAATTTATATTATTATTAATCCGAATATCTTTAATTAAAGTCCCCCTTTCACTTTTAAACAATGGTACTTGAATATAAAACCACCCTTCATTTTGCTTTAATACCCTATTACGCTCTATCCAACCATGTCTTATAAATTGAACAGTATCAAGAAGAATAAACCGATCTGAATGCTTTATCAAACTAAAATACCCTAAATATGAAAAGAAATAAGGTTGCATGATACCTACTTTCATAATTGACAAGTCTTTATTATCTCTATAATTAGTGAAACATCTTCTTCATCTATCTCGTGATGAATAGGTAAACAAATCACACTATCAGCAATTCTGTTTGCCACAGGTAAGTTTTCTTTGTTTGCTGATGGCAAACCACGATAGGTAGAAAAATTGCTGATTAAGGGATAAAAATAACGCCGTCCAAAAATATTGTTCGCTTTCATCTTCTCGTACAATTCATCACGTGAAAGTCCGTATAACTCTTCATTTACCAGGATTGGGAAATAGGAATAGTTATGCTTTACATTTACGAAATCTTCAAAAACGGTAATTCCTGTAATATTTCTTAATGCTTCTCTGTATTGTAGCGCAACCTCTCTTCGTTTAGCGATGGCATCGTCCACATAGTTTAACGACACCAAACCGTACGCTGCTCTTACTTCATCCATTTTGCCGTTGATACCTGGTGCTATAACCGTTGTTTCGCCGGCAAACCCAAAGTTTTTCAGATAATCGATCCGTTTTTTCGTTTCTGCATCATGACAAATCAATGCACCACCTTCAATGGTATTGTAGGCTTTAGTGGCATGAAAACTTAATGTGGATAGGTCACCTTCGTTTAGAATAGATTTACCGTTCACTTCAACACCAAAGGCATGAGCAGCATCATAGATAATTTTCAATCCGTACGTATCGGCAATGTTCTTTATTTTCTCTGTGTCACACGGATTTCCGTATACATGCACCGGCATGATAGCCGTGGTTTTGGGTGTGATGGCTGCTTCAATCTTATCCGGATCAATATTCCCTGTTTTCGGGTCAATATCTACAAAGACCGGTTTAATTCCATTCCACCACAAAGAATGTGTTGTAGCTACAAAGCTGTAGGGTGTGGTGATTACCTCGCCGGTAATGCGTAATGCCTGCAAAGCTACCATAATGGGCAGCGTGCCGTTGGTAAACAGACTCAAATAAGGAACTTTCAGGTACTCGCACAATGCTTTTTCCAGTTCCTGATGATAATGTCCGTTATTGGTAATCCATTTCCGCTTCCAAATATCTTCCAGGTATTTGGTGAATTCCTCTAAAGGTGGAAGCAACGGAGATGTAACAGTGATAGGTTTATTCATTTCTTTCGAATATCTTTTAGCTTTTCTATAACGATTTCTTTCACAAAGAGATAATCCCTGAATCGGGTTATTTCACAAAAGAGCAGGATGAATAGTGCTCCTGCAATGAACTGAATGATGAGTACCCACAAATAGGAGAAGGGTAAAAACAGACCCAGTATGTAGACAAATATTGCCATCGTCAACGCCAGTCCAAAGGAAGGTAATATGTCCACCACTTGTTGTTTAACTGAATAACCGATGAAGCGGCCACTCCAGTAACTATTTAGGTAATAAGCAATAAGGGTATTTACCATCATCCCTAGAATCATTATCTTTATGCCCCATAACACGCCAATCACGATGGTGGGTATGGCAAGAATCTTTTTTATTACCTCAAGTCTCAGAAACAGATCTGATCTTCCTGAAACCTGCAACATGTTCAGATTGAGCGCGTGAAGTGGATACATCATCCCCACAAAACAAAGCATTTGTAAGTAGATAATGGAAGGCCTCCATTTTTCGCCGATTAAGGTGATAATCATTGGTTCGGATATAGCAGCCATACCCAGCATCAATATAAAAGTAATAAACATTGTACTGCGTATCAACTTCTGGTAATTGTTTTTAAGTCTTGGCTTGTCATCTTGGATACTCGCCAGCACTGGATAACTTACCCTCCCGATGACGCCATTAAGGCTTTGCGAAGGGATACGTTGAAATCCATCGGCACGGGTATAATACCCAAGTTCCTGCGCGGAGAAATATTTACCGATTATCAGATAATAAATGTTCTGATAAATCGTATCTATTAATCCGCTTGCCAGTAATTTGCTTCCAAACCCAAACAATTCTTTGAACGATTGTTTACTGAAGACCAGCAAAGGTTTCCAACGATTCCACAACCAGAGAAAAATTGAATTAAGACTTTCTTTTGCTATGCGTTGTGCCACCAAACTCCAAACACCAAAACCTTTGTAAGCCATGACAATGGCGATGACTCCCGAACCCAGTGAAGCGATGACTGAAATACGTGTCTGCAGCTTAAAATCAATTCGCTTGGTCAGTATGGTGCGCTGTATAAGCGTGAGGGAGTCGATGATCAGGACAATACCCAGTACCTGCACTATCGGCTTAAGCTGTGGTTCATCAAAAAAACCGGCAATGAAAGGTGCAGTAAAAAAAAGAATAAGAAAAAAGAGAATGCCCGCTGCAAGATTAAAATAGAATACTGTAGAAAAATCGATATTGGTGCAATCTTTTTTTCGTATCAACGCACTGCTGAATCCGCTGTTGATAAATGACTCGGAAACTGCAATAAATATAGTTATCATACCTATGAGGCCGAATTCGCGCGGTGAGAGGATTCTCGCCAATATAATACCTACAATAAATGTGAGACCCTGTCCGGCAAAGGTATCAACAAAACTCCACAACAGTCCGCTGACTGTCTTTTGCTTTAATGACATATATTTATAAACAAAGAGGAATGAATTTGCATGCCTGTTTTATCTCCCTTTGTACATTTCCTCATAATATTTCTGGTATTCTCCGCTGGTCACATTATCCAACCAATCTTCATTATTAAGATACCACTGAACAGTCTTTTCAATCCCCTCTTCAAATTGGAGCGAGGGTTCCCAACCCAATTCATTCTTGATCTTGGAGGCATCGATAGCATAACGCAGATCATGGCCGGAGCGGTCGGTTACATAGGTAATCAGCTTCTCCGATGTGCCGGGTGCCGGAGCCTCCTGCCAAAACAATGCCTTTCATATTTTATAATTTGTTTTTCTACAGTTTCCCATCAATATTGCCTTGCAGTATTCCTTTTACATCGTAAATTACCGTGCGGCCATTTTTGAGGACTTCGAGGTCGATCTCCTTGAACTGGTCGTGTGCTACGGCCAGGATGACGGCATCGAAGGTATAATGCGGCAATTTGTTTACGATTTCCACTCCATATACCTGCCAAGCAACGTCTGGATTTGTCCAGGGGTCATTAACGATAATAGCCGGAATAAACTTCCACT
>JAGOIH010000014.1 GCA_017995755.1 Sedimentibacter sp.
CCGGTTATCTTTTTAACTCCTTTTGAGGCATAAAAAACAGTTTTTCCTCCTGCACCGCAGCCAATATCCAAAACAATCTTATCCTTAAACATTTCATCAACAGTGCTGTGCTTAAGGTAAAACTTAATGGTATCCATTCCCTTTTCATACTGCCACTGAGCGTATGTTTTTTTGCCTTCATTATGTAAATTAAAGGGGTGCACCGGCAGCTTAAATAATTTGTTTACTGTCATACATAATTTATACATGTTTACTTCTCCCTGGTATTGTCTCCTGGTACATTTGCCGTCTTCCCTGCAATTATATCATTTCGCTATGTTTAATTCAATGCAAAGTTAGGTGCTTTGTCAACTTTGCCGGATAGCTTTGGAGAAAATTTTTTAGAGGAATTTTTTTCAAAAGATATCTGTCGTTTTATGTTGAAATTTATACTTATTTAATGTAAAATATCAATATACTTTTAAGGAGTTGCTGTATGAAAAAAATAATCATATTTACATTAATTTTAGCATTGGCATTTACTGCGGTAATTTACGCTGCTCCGGGAGATTCCAATGACCCCATCGTTGTTTTAAGCTATTTGAATGACCGAATCAAGGCACTGGTAAGCGATTACAAATTGGACGAACTGGAAAATTTGAAGAAAAAAGTTGATGATTTGACAGTCGGCGGTACAGGCGGCTCTTCAGCTGCCTTGCAGATAGTTGAAATACGTGCAGGTGAAAGGCTGGTGGCAGGAGCCGGCACAGAGCTTATATTAAGAGGCGGCAAAGCTTTTGTAATAGGAAGCGAATTAGGGGGAATTTCAGATGTTACGGTCGGCAAGGATTTCGTTTCGGGAATGGAGTTTGTTTCCAATCATCTGATGATTGTACCCAGGGGTGACGGTCGTGGAGCCTATACAAATGACTACGCCATTTTCATGGTAAGAGGTACATACGAAATAATTAAGCAGTAAAAATCATAAAATTCCGGGGAGTTTTAGTCCGTCCCCGGAATTCTTTTTAAATTTTTGTCCCGGATTTGGATAGTCTGAGCCGGGATTCGGCAAAAATCCTTTGACAATTTTTAATGCCTGTGCTACTATCATTTTATGGGGAGCTTAATGAATTAGGCTGAGATTCGAACTACTCAAATGTTCAAAACCCTAAAACAGTAAATCTGTTTGGAACCTGATCCGGATAATGCCGGCGTAGGGATTGTACATGACTTGCAGGTAAACAGTCGATTATGAGTACCTCCCCGTTATCAGGGGAGGTTTTTGTTATTAAATAATACTAACAGGAGGTTTAAATGGAAGCAAATATTGCGATACAGGTTTTACCCCATGTATCAGATGATGAAGAGGTTTTAAGGATAGTTGACGAAGTAATTGATTATATTAAAGGAACAGGATTGAATTATTATGTGGGACCCAGCGAAACATCCGTTGAAGGTGATTACGACCAATTGATAGAAATCGTAAAAAACTGCCAGTTAGTTGCCATAAGAGCAGGGGCCCCCAAGGTGTCTGCCTATGTAAAAATCAGTTTGGCTCCCGAGGGCGGGGTGTTTACCATTGAAGAAAAAGTTTCGAAATATCATTGATAATGCGTCCCCTGTATTAGCTATAGTTTTAATACTGGCCGCCTGGCAGTTTTTATCGTCTACGGGTCTTGTCCCGAAATTTATGCTGCCCTCTCCATATGATGTAGTTACGGCTTTTATAAACGACTTCTTCTTATTGATGGAGCATGCAAAAACCACACTTGCAGAAGCATTACTGGGACTGACTGTAGGTACGGCTCTTGGATTTGCAATAGCTGTATTGATGGATAGATTTTCTTTGTTTGAAAAATCAGCATACCCCCTGATCATACTTACACAGACGGTACCTACAGTTGCCATAGCCCCTCTTCTGGTTTTGTGGCTGGGATTCGGATTGCTGCCAAAAGTTACATTGATTGTACTGACAACCTTTTTCCCCATAACCGTAAGCCTGCTTGAAGGATTTCATTCGGCAGACCCTGATGCCTTAAATTTGTTAAAGGCAATGGGGGGAAACAGATTTCAGACTTTTATGCATATCAAGCTGCCAAGTGCTTTAAACCAGTTTTTTTCGGGACTTAAAATCTCTGTGTCCTACTCGGTGGTAGGTGCTGTTATTGCCGAATGGCTGGGAGGGCTATCGGGACTTGGGGTATATATGACCAGAGTCAGAAAATCATACTCCTTTGATAAAATGTTCGCTGTTATATTATTTATATCAATCATAAGCCTGCTGCTTATGTTTGCAGTATCATACTTAAAAAAGGCTGTAATGCCTTGGGAAAACAAGAAGAATTGAAAGGAAGTTTATAATGAAAAACAATGTAATATTTTTAATATCAATTTTAATACTGTCGGTTTTTATGCTGACATCATGCGGGAGCGAAACACCGGGTCCGCAACCGGGAGAAGGAAGCGTAAAAGTAGACATAGTACTGGACTGGACTCCCAATACAAACCATACGGGCTTGTACGTTGCCCAGGCTAAGGGCTTCTTTGAAGAAGAAGGGATTGAAGCTGTAATCATGCAGCCTCCTGAAGGCGGGGCTGAAGCCATAGTTGGAGGCGGAGGCGCTGAATTTGGAATCGGCTTTCAGGACTATCTGGCACCAAATTATTCATCTAATACTCCAATGCCTATAACTGCAGTTGCTGCAATAATTCAGCACAATACCTCAGGCATAATATCCTTAAAGGAAGACGGCATCGACACACCGGCAAAAATGGCAGGACATAACTATGCCACATGGAACCTGCCCATAGAATTAGCTATCATAAAAAAGATAGTCAAAGATGACGGGGGCAGTTTTGAGGAAATAGACTTGGTTCCAAGCACTGTAACAGACGTTATTACAGCAATGCAGACGGATATTGACTCTGTATGGATTTATTATGCCTGGGACGGGATTGCAACAAAAGTAAAAGGTTTGGAAACAAATTATTTGAATTTTGCAGACTACAGCAAGGAATTGGATTATTACAGCCCTGTTTTGTTTGTTAACGATAGTTTTGCAGAGGCAAATCCGGAAGTTGTAAAAAAAGTACTGTCAGCTGTTAAAAAAGGCTATGAATATGCAATCGAAGCTCCGGAAGCGGCAGCTCAAATACTCTTGGAAGCAGCCCCCGAGCTTGACCCTGAAATAGTTGTTGAAAGCCAAAAGTGGCTTGCAGACCAATATATTGCAGATGCTCCAAAATGGGGATATATAGACCAGGAGAGATGGGACGGCTTCTATGGCTGGTTATTTGAAAACAATCTTATTGAAATGGAAATTCCAAAGGGAAGAGGTTTTACCAATGAATACCTTCCTGATTAGGACAGTTTAGGTGGAAGTATGGAAAAACTTACAACTGAAAACATAACTGTCTCTTATGAAGGCAGCATAACAATTGAAGATATTTCTGTAAAATTAAACAAAGGTGAGATAGTCAGTATACTGGGCGTAAGCGGAGTGGGCAAAACCACCTTGTTCAACGTAGTGTCAGGTTTGATAAAACCTGATTCGGGAGCCGTTTTATTGGACGGAAGAGATATTACCAACACTACGGGAAACACAAGCTACATGCTCCAAAAGGACCTGCTTCTTCCTTACAAGACCATAATTGACAATGTTTCTTTGCCTCTGGTCATAAGGGGAGAGAAAAAGGCAAAAGCAAGAGAGTATGCTTTCAAATACTTTGATGAATTCGGCCTGGAGGGTACCGAAAACCAATACCCCAACCAGCTGTCAGGAGGCATGAGGCAGAGGGCTGCCCTGCTGCGCACATATTTATTCTCTGACCAGGTTGCCCTCCTGGATGAGCCCTTCAGCGCCTTGGACAGCATAACCAAAAGCAGCATGCACAGGTGGTTTCTTAAGGTGATGGAACAGATTAAGCTTTCGAGCTTTTTGATAACCCATGATATTGATGAAGCCATTCTACTGTCTGACAGAATTTACATTATGTCCGGCAAGCCCGGCAGAATAACAGATGAAATAATTATTGATGAGCCAAAACCAAGAGATAAGGATTTTATTGTAAGCGGCAATTTTATTAAATATAAGAAACGTATATTAGATGAATTGGAAAGTTAATTTATTAAAAGACGGCAAGTATAAAGTTTCTCTAATAATTGATCCGGTAAAAAGTGATAGTGTTTAGTTGTTTCTAAAATCCATAAATGTTATAATAGTGAAGAATTACTAAAGCTGCGTATAATCCGCAGCTTTAGTTTATTGATTATTCCATTTTTACCTCTTTAATCCCTCTGACACAGTTCTATAAGTACTCCATAAGTGGATTTAGGATGACAAAATGCAATCTTTGCCCCTCCGGCTCCGTAGCGGGGCTTCTCATCTATCATTCTGATTCCCTTTTCTTTCATTTCTTCTATGGCCTTTTCTATGTCATCGACCCTGTATGCTATATGCTGGACTCCTTCACCATTTTTGGCAATATATCTTGCAATGGGGCCGTCTTCTTCTGTTGATTCTAATAGTTCAACCTCTGTGTCGTCGATGGGAAGAAAAGCAACCTTCACTTTTTGCTCCTCCACAGTTTCCGTTCCTGCTGATTTTAAGCCAAGTATATTTTCATAAAAATTCAGTGTTTCATCTAAATTTTTCACGGCAATGCCGATGTGGTCTATTTTTTTAACCATATTATCACTCCAATTCATCTAGATATTTTTAATCTATCCAAAATCTTAATACTTCATGATTTGCCATTCTGAGCGATAGCGGGGGATTTAATGAGATTTTTCGGACTAAAGTCCTCAGAATGAAAAAATAATATTTAATTCAAAGCTTTTAAAAATTCATCTCTTACCTGGTAAATGTTTTTATTCTTATTTAGTATTTCTATTACCTGGCCATCTAATCTGTTTTCGCTGTCTGTAAGGGAGATGACAATTTTTCTAAGCTCTTCTTCTATGAGCTCTACAACCTCTAACTTAAGGTTGTTTTTTCGTCTTTCTTCAAATTTACCGCTTTCTTTGAGGTAATTCATATGAGCTTTGATTTCAGCCACAAGATCATCGATACCTTCGTTTTTAACAGCTGTGACCTTTACAACGGGAGGTCTTCTGTCCATATCCATGGTCAAATCAAGCATCATGTTTACCTCAACAGCTGTTCGGTCAGCTCCAAACAAATCACTTTTATTGACAGCAAAAATATCGCCTATTTCCATTATGCCTGCCTTGATTGACTGTATGTCATCTCCAAGTCCGGGCACCAAAACCATTACAATGGTGTCGGCAACCTTTACAATATCAACTTCGGATTGGCCTACCCCTACGGTTTCAATGATTATATAGTTATAGCCGGCTGCATCAAGAATCTTTAAGGCATTCTTTGTTTGCTTTGACAAACCTCCCAGGTAACCCCTTGTCCCCATGCTGCGTATGAAAACATCAGGATTCAGTGCCAATTCCTGCATGCGGATCCTGTCTCCCAGGATTGAGCCACCTGAATAAGGACTGGTAGGGTCTATTGCAATTACTCCCACCTTATTTCCTTCGCTCACCAGTGCCTTGACTATTTTATCAGTAAGGGTGCTTTTACCGGCACCGGGAGGACCTGTTATTCCGATTATATGGGCATTTCCTGTATATTGATGTATTTCTCTTATGATTTTTTCAGCCTTGTCAGGATCATTTTCCACTGCAGTTATAAGCTTGGCACAAGCTCTTTTGTCGCCCGCAAGCATTTTTTCTATCAATTGCGAATAATTCATTCCGACCTTCCTAAACTCCATTATCCTTTGAAAAATATGGTTCGCAGGTAAATTCACTAATTTATTTGCTCCTAATCGTCGCTTAAATTATGAATTTTATGCGTTTGACCTACCATCAATTTCTTTCTCCTTTTCAGTCGGAGAAATTGGGTTAGGTCATAAATAGCATCATCTTTTCAAATTGTTTTTAATGTACTCAATCATCCTGCTTGTCGGAGTGCCTGATGTGAATATTTCTGATATCCCTGCTTCCTTAAGGCCTTGGATATCCTCGTCGGGTATTATTCCGCCGCCTATTACCAGCACGTCATCAACGCCTTCTTCCTTTAATAGCTGGGCAACCCTGGGGAATAAATAATTGTGTGCTCCCGACAATAAGCTCATCCCCACAACATCAACATCTTCCTGCACTGCCGCTGCAACTATTTGTTCAGGAGTCTGTCTAAGCCCTGTATAAATTACTTCCATGCCTGCATCTCTAAGGGCTCTCGCTATAACCTTGGCGCCCCTGTCATGGCCGTCAAGACCGGGCTTTGCAATTAAAACTCTAATTGTTCTGTTCATCATATCCCTCCTAAATCAACACTGCCTGCTGGTATTCACCGAAAACTTCTCTCATGACGCCGCATATTTCTCCTAATGTAGCATATTCTCCGACTGCATCAAGTATAAGGGGCATTACATTTTCAGTTCCTTCACAGGCCTTTTTAAGCAGCTGCAGTTTTTCTTCAACAGCAGCATTATTTCTCTGTGCTTTAACATCATCAATTTTCTTTTTCTGCATTTCCGCAACAATGGGGTCAACCCGCAAAAGTCCTTTTGGTGCTTCTTCTTCCACCTTATATTTGTTGACTCCAACAACTATTGTCTCCTTGGATTCAATTTCCATCTGATATTTATATGCAGCGTCTGAAATTTCCTTTTGAATGTATCCTAAATCTATGGCTCTTGCAGCTCCCCCCAGCTCATCAATCTTAGCTATGTATTCCATTGCCTTTTCTTCCAGGTCCTTAGTCTTTGCTTCAATGAAATATGAGCCTGCCAGCGGGTCTACAGTGTTTGTCACTCCTGTTTCGCTTGCAATAATCTGCTGGGTTCTAAGAGCTATGGTTACCGATTCAGTTGTGGGAAGGGCAAGGGCTTCATCTCTTGAATTGGTATGCAGGGACTGAGTTCCTCCAAGCACTGCCGCCAAAGCCTGCATCGCAACCCTTATAATATTGTTGTTTGGCTGCTGGGCAGTAAGTGTGCAGCCGGCAGTTTGAGTGTGGAATTTCAGCATCATGGATTTTTCATCCTCAGCTTTGAATCTTTCCTTCATTATTTTTGCCCAGAGTCTTCTGGCAGCCCTGAATTTGGCTACCTCCTCAAACAGGTCATTATGTGAATTAAAGAAGAAAGAAAGCCTGGGAGCAAATGTATCAACATCAAGACCTGCCTTGATTGCGGCATCAACATATGCAATTCCGTCCGCCAGTGTAAATCCTACCTCCTGGGCTGCAGTCGAGCCTGCCTCCCTTATGTGGTATCCTGAAATGCTTATTGTATTCCAATTTGGAACTTCCTTTGAGCAATATTCAAATATATTAGTAATAAGCCTCATAGACGGCTCTGTGGGGAAGATGTATGTCCCCCTTGCTATGTATTCCTTTAATATGTCATTTTGAATTGTGCCTCTTAATTTATCCGGGGATACACCTTGTTTTTCCGCAACTTTGATATACATTGCCAAAAGTACTGCTGCCGGGGCATTTATGGTCATTGATGTACTTACCTTGTCAAGAGGTATTCCGTCAAACAATATTTCCATATCTTTAAGCGAGTCAATGGCAACACCTACCTTGCCGACCTCCCCCTGTGCCAGTGTATGGTCTGAATCATAGCCAATCTGGGTTGGGAGGTCAAATGCTACGGATAGTCCCGTTGACCCCTGGCTGACCAGGTATTTGTATCTTTCATTTGATTCCTCTGCGGTGGCAAATCCTGAGTACATACGCATAGTCCATGGTCTTCCCCTGTACATGGTAGGCTGGTAGCCTCTTGTGAATGGATACTGTCCCGGATATCCTATTTCACTCTCATAATCGATATTGGCAACATCTTCAGGAGTGTATAATCTGTTGACTACAGACCCGGAAACGGTTTTAAACTCATCCTTGCTTTCAGGCGCCTTGCTTAGGGTTTTTCCTAAAACGCCTTTTTCCCATTTTTCTCTTTCTTCTTTTAAATGAGAAAGTTTTTCTTTATCAAACATTTTTCCTCCTAATATTATTCGCAGGTTTTCTCATCCTTAGTGAAATACACTATGAATGAAATGCTGCACTTTTTATTAAGTAATTGTTTATGCAATAGTCAGCAGAGGGTCTCCTGCACTTACGGTTTCAGACTTGGAAGTATGGATCCTTTTAACAGTACCGTCTGCCGGTGATGCTATTTCGTTTTCCATTTTCATAGCTTCCAGTATCAATACTATATCACCTTTTTTAATTGCCTGTCCCTCTGTTACCAGAATATCCAAAATTGTACCCGGCATAGGAGCTGACATTAATTCTCCATCACCGTCCACAGGTGCTGCTTTCGGTACTGCTGCCGGTGCCGGCTGTACCGGAGCTGCTGCAGGTGCCGACTGAACCACCTGCTGTAACGGCTGCTGTACCGGTGCCTGTTTTACAGGCTGGTATGCAAATCCTCCCTGGCCTGCTCCTACTTCTTCTACTTCTACTGCATATGTCTTGCCGTTTACTGTTACGTTGAATTTTTTCATTTTAGATTAACCTCCGTATATTATTATTTAAATTAGATTTTCTCTATATAATAGATATGCGCAGTCTCGCTGCACATTTTTGTATGCTCCCGTTGGTCGCACAAAACTGGCGCTCGTTGCGAATGACCTACCGCTATTTTTCAGAAAAAAGACTCTGAAAAATAGGGTTAGGGCATCTTTATCTCATCAATTTCATTCTCCCTGCATGTGCCCATATTGAGTCCATTTCAGGGGTTAGTTTTATATTTCTTACTATAAATTCATCTGTTCCTTTTCCGAGTATTATGGATATTGCAGCCGTAATTGCAGCTACAATTTCTTCCTCCTCATCCATTGCCGCAACTGCTGCGGCTATAACAGCAGCAATTTCATCTTTATCGGTTGTCTTTTCTTTAGTTGTGCTTTTAATCTTTAATTCTTCATGTTCAACTGTTTTTTTCTTGAATAAATTATCAAATAAGCCCATATGCCCCTCCTACAAAGGAATATTGCCATGTTTTTTCTCAGGTCTCAGTTCTCTTTTTCCTGTCAGCATGTCAAATGAACTTATTATTCTTTTTCGTGTTTCCGAGGGCTCTATCACTGCATCCACATATCCTCTTGCTGCCGCTGTATATGGATTTGCCACTGTATCTCTGTATTCCTCAATCTTTTCTTTTCGCTTTGCATTTTTGTCTTCTGCTTCGTCGATTTCTTTCTTGAATATTATATTAGCTGCGCCGTCAGGTCCCATTACTGCGATTTCTGCTGTAGGCCACGCCATTACCATGTCTGCTCCCAATTCCCTGTTGCACATTGCAATATATGATCCCCCGTAAGCCTTCCTTGTAATTACGGTTACCTTGGGCACTGTGGCTTCGGAAAATGAATACAGCATTTTTGCACCATGTCTAATAATTCCGCCGTATTCCTGATTTGTTCCGGGCAGGAATCCCGGTACATCCATCAATGAAAGAAGGGGTATATTAAAGGCGTCACATGTTCTTATAAACCGGGCCGCCTTGTCAGAAGCATTTATATCCAGGCAGCCGGCAAGAACCTTGGGCTGGCTTGCAACCACGCCTATGCTCCTTCCGTTTAATCTCATAAATCCCGTAATTATATTTTGAGCGTAATATGGCTGATATTCCAAAAACTCACCGTTGTCGGCAAGTGTGAATATTATGCTTTTCATATCATATGCTTTATTTGGATTTTCCGGAATAATTTCATTTAAGCTTTCATCTATCCTGTTAATATTATCCGTTACTTTCTGTACCGGTGTTGTTTCCAGATTGTTTTGGGGCAAAAAGCTAAGAAGCTTTTTAATATGCTCTATGCAATCTTCTTCAGTTTCATCAACAAAATGAGCAACACCGCTGATTGTGTTGTGAGTCATTGCCCCTCCCAGGTCTTCCGCTGAAACCTTTTCTCCTGTAACGGTTTCAATAACATTTGGACCAGTAATAAACATTTTGCTCGTATTTTTAACCATGAAAACAAAATCAGTTATTGCAGGAGAATATACGGCACCACCTGCACATGGCCCCAGAATTACTGAAATCTGCGGTATTACTCCTGAAGCAATGGTATTGTTGTAAAATATTTTACCGTACCCTGAAAGTGCATCAACGCCTTCCTGTATTCTTGCACCGCCTGAATCGTTTATTCCAATCAGCGGGGCTCCCACCTTCAGCGCCATCTGCTGGGTTTTAACAATTTTTGCAGCGTGCATTTCACCCAAGCTTCCTCCGATTACGGTGAAATCCTGTGCAAATATGTATACCAGTCTGCCGTCGATTGTACCGTATCCGGATACCACTCCGTCACCGGGCATTTTCTTCTTATCCATTCCAAAGTTAGTACATCTGTGTTCAACATAAGCATCCATTTCTACAAAGCTTCCCTGGTCCAGAAGCTTCAAAATTCTTTCACGCGCCGTAAGCTTTCCGCTTTCGTGCTGCTTGTCGATAGCTTTCTGTCCGCCGCCTGACTTTATTCTGTCTTGCATTTCCTTAAGCTCGGCTAATTTATCCATAGTTCCTCCTGTAATGTGTATTTAAAATCTGATATTCTCCAGTCTAATTAGAATTAGGTCGTCTTTTTGCCGGGTTTTTTATTTGTAAGCCTGTGCAATATTAACACAGTAATGTATATTACTATAATTACCAAAAATATTGCTGTCATTCCCATTCCCATCAGTTTAAGAGATGCTGTTACATTTTCGCTCATTACTCATCCTCCTACCATAATGCCGGTACCAGACCGATTATTACTCCGCCTGCTATAACAGATGCTATCTGTCCCGCTACATTTGCGCCCACCGCATGCATAAGCAGGTGGTTCTGAGGGTCTGCTTCAAGACCCATTTTCTGAATAACCCTTGCTGACATAGGAAATGCTGAAATTCCTGCCCCCCCCACCATGGGATTTATTTTTTCCTTAAGGAAAAGGTTTAAAAACTTTGCAAACAAAACTCCTGCCATTGAATCAAATACGAATGCCAAAAGTCCCAGCACCATTATTTTAATCGTATCCATGGATACAAATAAATCTGCCTTCATGCTCGCTGATATTGTAATCCCCAAAAGCAAGGTTACTAAATTTACCAGTGAGTTTTGTGCTGTCTCCGACAATGACCTTAACACTCCGCATTCTCTTATCAGGTTGCCGAACATTAAAAATCCTACCAATGATACAGACGCCGGCGCTACAAGTCCTGCTATTATTGTTACTGTTATAGGGAACAGGAGTCTTGTCATCCTGGAAACACTTTTGGGATTATAAGACATTCTAATCTTTCTTTCATTTTTTGTGGTAACCAGTTTTATGGCAAAGGGCTGAATTATAGGTACCAATGCCATATATGAATATGCCGCCACTGCTATGGGACCTATGTAGTTGCTTTCAAGCACCTGAGATACAAGTATTGAAGTAGGCCCGTCGGCTGCTCCTATTATTCCAAAGGATGCTGCATCAGCCAACCCATATCCCATAAGTGTTGCTGCTGTAATTGTAGCAAATATTCCAAATTGTGCTGCTGCCCCAAACAACAAAAGCCTGGGATTGGATAATAAGGGACCGAAATCAATCATTGCTCCTATGCCTATGAACAAAAGAAGAGGCATTGCTTCGGAAGCATTAATTCCCACTTCAAAGAGCCAGTCTATAATTCCCTGTACATGTCCTATTCCATCCAATGTTTGGTTCAAAACGCCGGACATAGGTATGTTTACAAGTATTGCTCCAAAACCCATGGGAAGCAGCAAGGAAGGCTCCAGTTCCTTTGAAATTGCCAGATAGATAAGAAGTCCGCCGATTATCCACATAACTACTTGTTTCCATGTTACTGCCATTATTCCTTCAATTAAAAAATCCATGTTTCTACTCCTTGTGTAATATCTTTATAATTGCATTTAGTTTTAACTAATTCCATTTTCCTATTATGTATTATATACTGACTATATTCTAATTTAACTATGTATTTTGATTTATTGGCTATATTATATCTGTGTAATCATATGATTCTCCGCCGGCATCTGGCATAATCCCATATCTTATTGACCAGACATCTTTGTATTTTAAAGCTTGAGAATGAATTTTAGATATATCTTCTTCAGCTGTCTTTCTTATTATCTTTGCAGGAACTCCTGCTGCAACAGAAAATGGAGGTATATGCTGGCCTTTCTTAACTACGGTACCTGCAGCAACAATGCTCCCTCTTCCTATAACGGCTCCATCCATAATAATTGAGCCCATGCCTATTAAGCAGTGATCTTCAATTTTGCAGGCATGAACTGTGGCATTATGGCCGATTGTTACATAATCTCCTATAATTGCAGGGTAATCATTGGAAACATGAATAACGCTGTTATCCTGAATATTTACATACCTGCCTATTTCTATACAGTTTATATCGGCTCTTACAACAGTGTTAAACCATATGCTTGAATATTCTTTAATGGTTGCCCTGCCTATGATATGGCTGCCGTCGGCAATGTATGTTTTTTTATCAATAGTTGGTTTTATACCTTCAAATTCCACTATCATTTCCTTATCTCCCAATTATTTTTTAAGAACCTTTTTTTAATCACAGCAAAGGCACCAAGGTTACATAAATACCGGTTAAAATTGCAGTTGTTATTACACCGCATATATTTGCACTCATTGCATATTCCAATATAAAACTATACTTGGTAACTCTGTTGACTTCTTTTTGTGCCACCTTGGCAGTAGTGGGCACACATGAAACACCTGCTATTCCCACCACGGGATTGAAGTTTTTGCCGCTTATGAAATAAACAAGGTAACCTCCTATAATTCCGCCTATTCCAGAAATAAGAAGTGCTATTATGCCCAAAACCAATAAGGGCAGTATTTTTGGATTTAAAATAGTGCTTGCTTCGCATAGAACACCCAAGGTCAAACCCAGAAGAAAAGTTGCCGAATAAAGAAAAACATCCTCCAGGAGCTTTGCATACCTTGTTATGCCTGATTCTCTTATGGCATTGCCAAGGAAGAAGCTTAAAAACAACGGGGACGCCGATGGGAATAAGAGGCAGAGGACTATGCATGCAAATATATCAAAAGCCAGTTTTTCATTTGATGTAATATTATTTCGTTTTGTTTTTGAAGTTTTAATTACTATGGCTCTTATATCTTTTGGTATCAACAGCCTTACCAAAAATGGATATCCTCCATATGTTAAGCTTAGATACAGGTAGGCAACAACTGTAATTGGTACGAACAAGTCCTGGGCAAGGGCAAGGGATGCAAACAGTACCATGGGGCCGTCAGCGCCGCCTATAAGAGATATTGCCGCAGCCTCACCGTAGGTAAAACCCATGGAGTGGGCAATTGGAAAAGTAATAACCGTTCCAAGCTCGGCAAACATGGCGATCAGCATGCCTGTAAAAGGGTATTTTAAAACACTTCCTACATCAGAAATCACCCCTATGCCCATAAAAACTAAACAGGCAATCAAGCCGTTGCTGAACATAAAAGTATAAATCGGCTGCAGCCAGTCAATTTGCAATATGGTCATAAGCTCCTCGGTATTTGTTACCATAGGATCCATAAATATTGTTCCTATTTGTGCTGCAGAGAGAAATAGGACGCCGGAGTTAACCGCTGCCATTCCAAATCCCATGGGAATCATAATAAGAGGTTCTAAAATTTCTTTTTTCCCTAAATAAACCAATAAAATACCAAGTAAAATAAGTACAATTCTTGCTGCTGCAATTTTAGGCTCTTGAACAAATAGTGTTCCAACTCCTTGAAAAAGACTGATGAAATTCAAATATTTGCCTCTTTTCTTGAAAGTTTTCTTATTATGAATAAAATAAGTTTTATTAAACCGGCAATGGATACCGATACTGCAAATCCCAATAAATATACCGAAAACGCAAAGGAAACATCCTTCATGACAACTCCTTTTAACCAAATTTCTTTTTTTAATTTAATTCCCTTTTGATGAAATATGTAAATGCGAAAGCAATGACAACCATTATAATGATTGCAGCCAATGGATCAATAATAAACATAAATACACCCCTGTTAATTTAATTACATTTTGCTCTGTGCTCTCCTGTATGTGGATTCCATTAATTTTTCTTTGTTTACGATAGCTCTTTCATATTTTCCTTTACATATCAAACCAATTTCATCATGACATGAAAAATCAAGAAAGACTTTATTGCCGGTAATTTCCGTTACCGTTAGAATTGTTGATATGGCATGCCCTGTCAATGTTAAAGTAGGCTGCTCATGAGATAATTCTATATATTTGCCCACGGTTATATATCCGTTGGGAAGTAAAGGATCCAGCATTTTTGCCGCTGCCTCGATAATGTTATCCAATACTTCAGGTGTTGTCAGCAGATAGTCCAATGAATCATTTGAGCCTGAATAAGTATATGTACGCCGTACAGTCCCTTCCCTTTTATGAATTGCGGAAAGCCCTGCTGTTATCTTATGTTCCATCAATATCCTCCTAAATTCAACATTAATCTTTCTGCTATATCTTAATACGAATTTATTAATTTTGCAATACTTTGGGGTTAAATGATTCCTATTAATTCAATCTTGCAAGATTTTAAAAATGACATATTCCCAATAATAAATCAGGGAAGCTATTTTCATAGTTTTCCCCTTATCAAACCTTACATGCCCTAATAAGGAATATGGCTTAATCAATATTCTCAACCCTTCCCATGATTGGAGCAAAGGTACCAAGGTTACGTTTATACCGGTTAAAATTGCAATTAGTTATTACACCGCATATATTTGGACTTATTGTATATTCCAATATAAAACTATGCCTAGTACCTTTGTTGGATTCATTTTGTGTCCTGTAATTCCGCCTATTGCCGAAAGAAGCAGCATGGAGGCGAATACTTACGATACAGTACTTATACTTTTCTTAAATATCTTTTTATATATTTCTCCCGTAATCAAAGGAATAAATGCTAAAGATAACACATATATCCAGTCTGCCGTTGATAGGGGTACTGTACGAAATATGCCTATAAATATTGGAATGTACAAAACTGCAACCGTTAAAGCAAATGATACAAAGACTGCCTTATTCATTGCTTTATTCGAGAAAAACCCAATCTTAAACAAAGTGTAGTCCTGTGACCTTGATGAGAACGCTCTTAAAAGTTCTGCTGTAATCAAGGTTGTGAATACAATTGTTCTTACTCTTGGCAAACCGTCCGTAATTCCATACTTCTGAGCACCAAGGTAATATGCCAGTAAACATGATCCTGATATTGCAACTGCCTGGAAGACGATTCCCCCATACATTGCTTTATCAAGGATGCCTTCCTTTGTATTCCTTGGTTTTTGATTCATGATATTGGGCTCTGCAGGTTCAACTCCAAGCGCAAGTGCCGGGAAGCTGTCCGTAACAAGGTTCAGCCATAAGAGTTGAATCGGAAGCAAGGGTACTTCCCACCCCAATAATATGCTTGTGAATACTATGAGGATTTCACCTATATTACAGCTTAAGAGGAAGAAGACGAACTTTTTAATGTTAGAAAATATAATTCTTCCTTCTTCTACAGCATTTACTATTGTTGCAAAGTTATCATCCGTCAATATTACCTCTGCAGTGTTTTTAGCAACGTCTGTTCCGGTTATGCCCATTGCTACTCCGATATCAGCCTTCTTAAGTGCCATTGCATCATTTACGCCGTCTCCCGTCATAGCCGTGATGTTTCCGTTTTCTTTCAATGCTGTCACTATTGCTACCTTATGCTGAGGTGATACACGGGCATATACTTTTGTTTTCTTTACAACTTCTCTGATTTCATCTTCGGAAAGATTGTCCAGCTCTGCTCCCATCATTGCCTGGTCTTCAGAATCTGCCATCCCTAATTGCTCGGCAATTGCATATGCTGTTTCCTTGTAGTCCCCCGTAATCATTACTGCTTCAATTCCGGCATCCTTGCACTCTTTGATTGCGTCCTTGACTTCCGGTCTTGCCGGATCTATCATGCCCACAAGTCCCAGAAATATCATGTCGCTTTCAACTGCTTCTGATATGTTCTTCTCCGGTAGTCCATCCCATACCTTGTATGCTGCCGACAAGACTCTTAAAGCTGATTTTGCGAACCGGGTGTTTACCGATAATACTCTGTTTTTCAGCTCTTCTGTAAAATCAACTGTATCTCCGTTTAATGCAATTTTTGTACATCTTTTTATTACTATATCCGGGGCGCCTTTTGTAAAGGATACAATTTTACCGGGTATATAGTTATCGTGGAATGTGCTCATCATTTTTCTAGCAGAGTCAAAGGGCAGTTCTTCAATTCGCGGGAATTCTTTGTTTAAATCATCTTTCTTCCTGCCCAGCTTTCCTGCAAATGTAACAATAGCCCCTTCCGTAGGGTCTCCGGCTATTCTCCATAATCCGGATGAATTGTCCAGGAGAGCATCATTTGCCAGAGTTCCTGCTGATGTAAATATTCTTAAATCCGGAAGTGAGTCTATGTGGATTATTTCTCCATCTAATTTAACGGCGCCATGAGGTTCATATCCCCCGCCTTCAATATCCAGTATTTTATCATCAACATATGCTTTTACAACTGTCATCTCATTTTGAGTAAGTGTACCTGTTTTATCAGAGCATATTACTGTAGTTGCCCCTAATGTTTCAACTGCCAGGAGTTTTTTAACTATGGCATTTCTTGCAGCCATCCTGTTCATACCTATTGCCAAAACTATTGTAACGATTGCCGGCAGGCCTTCCGGTATAGCGGCAACTGCCAAACTAATGGAAGTAAGAAGCATTTCCAAAACTCCTCTTCCCTGGAAAAGACCAACTGCAAAAACAATTATACAAATTACAATGCATGCTGTTCCAAGTACTTTTCCCAATTGATTCAGTTTTATCTGCAGCGGTGTCTGTTCTTCATCATATGATTGGATAGTAGTTGCTATCTTTCCTATTTCCGTATCGTGTCCTGTCCCGACAACTAATCCCTTTCCTCTGCCGTATGAAATTATAGTGCTTGAAAATCCCATATTATGCCTGTCGCCTATACCTGCTGAGCCTTCAATGATTTCTTTTGAATCCTTCTCAACAGGTACGGATTCTCCGGTTAATGCTGCTTCTTCAATCTTAAGATTCGAGCTTTCTATAAGTCTTACATCCGCCGGTATAATATCCCCTGTCTCTAAAATAACTATATCGCCGGGCACCACATCGGCTGCCGGCACTTCCATCTGCCTGCCTTCTCTTAAAACCTTGGCATTGGGTGCGCTCATTTTTTGCAGTGCCTCTACTGATTTTTCCGCCTTACCTTCCTGATAAATACCCAGTAATGCATTAATTACAACAATGGCTAAAATTACAATTGAATCTGATACTTCTCGTACCATTGCTGAAACTATTGCAGCTACAATCAGAATAATAATTAAAAAATCAGCAAACTGGGCTAACAGTTTTGCAGCGAAACTTTTTTTCGGCTGGGCTGCCAGTTCGTTTTTACCATACTTATCAAGTCTTAGGGCTGCTTCCTGTTCACTCAGTCCAAAACTCTCATCGGTATTAAGCTCAGAAATTGCTTCTTCTTTACTTTTATTGTACCATTCCATATTCGTACCTTCTCTTTTGTATTTCATTTATTTGTTTTCAACTTGTCAGATTGAGGGATGCAAATTACCATGGCCATCTTAACCGCCTGCAAGATATTACTGCAGCTTAATCTTTTTGCTATATATTAATACGAATTTAATATTTTTGCAATACTTTGGGAATAAATGATTCTGATTAATTTAATCTTGCAAAAATGGTGTAAGGCCATGTTTATCAATAAAACAAGGAACGGCTGTGCCGTTCCATATTTGTCCTTTGAAAATCTTTAGCTTATACTTCCTCCGTCGAAGAGTATTTCAAACTCTTTGCCGGTTATTGTTTCCTTTTCAAGAAGAGCCTGAGCCACATTGTGGAGTTTTTCAATATTTTCGCTCAAGAGCTTTTCAGTTTTGTTATAAGCATTATCTATGATTCTTCGCATTTCATTGTCAATTTTTGCTGCTATATCTTCACTGTAATTTCTGATTTTATTGAAGTCTCTTCCCAGGAATACTTCGTCATCGCTTGTTCCATAAGACATGGGTCCTAAGTTATCGCTCATGCCGTATGTTGTAACCATTGCTCTGGCAATTTTTGTTGCTCTTTCAATATCGTTTGAAGCACCTGTTGATATATCGTCAAGGGCTAATTTCTCAGCAACCCTGCCCCCCAATAATCTTACAATATACTCTTCCATTTCAGATTTTGACCTGTATGATTTGTCTTCTTCAGGAAGATACATGGTAAATCCTCCCGCTCCGCCTCTGGGGATGATTGTGATCATGTGAACCGGGTCCTTGGTTGATGATAGTCTTGCTACAACCGCATGACCTGCTTCATGATAAGCAGTGAGTTTCTTTTCGTTTTCGTTAATAACCTTGCTTCTCTTTTCTGGTCCTGCAATAACCTTTGTTATTGCTTCTTCAATAGTATCCATTGTAATAACCGTCTGGTTATGTCTTGCAGCTAAAAGTGCCGCTTCATTCATTGCATTTTCCAAATCAGCCGGCGTAAACCCGGGAGTTCTTTTTGCGACTATTTCCAAATCTATATTCTCTGCCAAAGGTTTTTTCTTTACATGGATTTTCAATATTTCTTCTCTTGCCTTTACATCAGGAAGTCCTACATGAACCGTTCTGTCAAATCTTCCCGGTCTTAACAATGCAGGGTCCAAAATATCAGGTCTGTTTGTTGCTGCAATGATAATTATACCTTCATTGCCTGAGAATCCGTCCATTTCAACCAGCAGCTGGTTCAATGTCTGCTCTCTTTCATCATTGCCTCCCCCGAGACCTGCACCTCTTCTTCTTCCTACGGCATCAATTTCATCTATGAATATAATGCATGGAGCATTTTTCTTGGCTTGGTCAAATAAATCTCTTACCCTTGAAGCTCCTACACCTACGAACATTTCAACAAAATCTGAGCCGCTTATGCTGAAAAACGGGACTCCGGCTTCTCCGGAAACTGATTTTGACAAATATGTTTTTCCTGTTCCGGGAGGCCCCACAAGCAGTACTCCCTTGGGTATACGTGCTCCAAGCCTTACAAACTTAGAAGGATTCTTCAGGAAATCAACTATTTCACCGAGCTCTTCCTTTTCTTCGTCTAATCCCGCAACATCTGAAAATGTAATCTTTTTTTCATCATCCTTCACCATATGAGCCCTGCTCTTTCCAAAGCTCATGGCTTTGCCTGTTCCGCCCCCCTGGGATTGTTTCATGAATACATACCACAAAACTCCCAAAAGCACCAGCATTCCGATTGTAGGAAGCGCCTGGAGCCACAGGGGGGTAGGAGGCACCGGCTGGCCTATAACTTCTATTTCCTCAGCTTCTATCTTTTCTGCCAGATAGTTGTCATAAAATGCACCTGAAAAATAAAATAATGAAGGCACATAGGATGTAAACTTCTCATCATTTTTAAACACTCCTTCTACCTCATTTTCGGTAAAAGTAAGTGTTTTTACATTGTTATTCTGTATTTCAACTACAAGCTCGCTGTAACTTATGCTGGTCGCCTGTTCGGGCGGTTCAACCATGCTTTGAACAAGCATGATGATTACCACAAATATAATAATGTACATAGCGATGCTTCTCATAAATCCTTTCAATTAAAGCCTCCTCATTGTCTAAGACTACTCTTCCATAATTCTAACATAAAAATATATTCAATACAATTATTTAAATTTATTTTTGAGTTTTATATACTTCTTCCTTTAAAACGGCAATATAAGGCAGATTTCTGTACTTTTCAGCATAATCCAAGCCGTAGCCAACCACAAACTCATCAGGAACAACAAATCCCGTATATTTAATATCCAGCTCTGCGGTTCTTCTTTCCTTTTTGTCAAGTATTGTGCATATCTCAACAGATGCAGGCCGCCTTGACCTTAAGTTGTCGGCAAGGTAAGCCAATGTAAGCCCTGAATCTATAATATCCTCAACAATCAAAACATGTCTGCCTTCAATCCCCATATTTAAATCCTTCAGGATTCTTACAACTCCTGTTGATTTGGTATTGGCGCCATAGCTTGAAATTGCCATAAAATCTATATCCAAAGGCAGGTCGATTTTTCTTATTAAATCACTTGCAAATACTACCGCACCCTTTAACACGCAAACAATAAGTAAATCCTTGCCCTTGTAATCCTCAGTTATTTTTGCAGCTATTTCAGCCACCTTTGACTTAAGCTCATTTTCTTCAATCAGTATTTTTTTAATGTCCTTATTCATTTTGCCACCCCATTGAAATTTTTAGTATTTTTTCAGTTTTATCCGTCACCTTGTATTTATCATTTATTCTATAGCCTTCAAGCCATATTACATTTTCATCATCTGCAATTATCAGCCTTGATTCTCTTTCCTCTTTTGGAACCTTCAAGTCTATAAAAATATCCTTTATTTTTTTGCTTCCCTTCATGCCGCAGGGTATCATCGAATCCCCCGGTCTTCTGTTTCTTGCAGTCAGACTGCCTTTTACCATATCACAATCAATGATTATTATATCCTTGTCCTTATTGTTTATTTCCGGTATTTCTTTTATATCTGCAGTTTCTGCATATATGGTTTTATTTATTTCTTTTATGCAGTTTAACCTGTTCAAAACAATATTATATTCAAATTCAGAGACTATTTCAACTGTTTTATTTATAATAAAATTATCATAGCTGATTTCAATTGTAAAGCCTTCAGTTAAGTTGATTTTTTTACCGGTTTTTCCAGAGTTAATTAAATTGATGGCACAGTCAATATGCTTCATTTCTATATTAACGGTATTCCCCTTCAATTCCTCAATGCCTCGCCTGATAATTCTTCCTGTTTCTCCCACATCCAAAGTCTTCAGCAAATTTAAGTCCATAACAAGCCGGCTGCTGGATTTATCCTTAAAGACCTCTCTATATTTTGCCTCCACATGCTTCTCGATAATCTTTTTGTCTCTTCCCATTGTTTCAGACATTCTGTAAAGTGAAGCTTGAATATTGGGGTTAAAGTTTTTTTCCAGGTAGGGTATTAGATTAAGCCTTATTTTGTTTCTGCCGTAAATATCCTGGGTATTTGTAATGTCAATACAATATTCATAATTATTTTCATGAAGGTAATTCATTATTTCATCCCTTGAAACATTAAGCATGGGCCTGATTAAATTGTCCTTTTGAAAGGTCATGGCGCTAAGACCGTCTATTCCCGTACCTCTTATGATCCTCTGGAGAACCGTTTCTGCCTGGTCGTTTAAATTATGGGCAAGGGCAACCTTGCCTCCCCCGGTCTCTTTTAAATTATCCTCAAAAAATGTATATCTTAAAATTCTGCCTGCTTCTTCTTCTGTAACCTTTAATTCCTTCGCATATTCAGTTGCATTTTTTCTCTTCACAAAGAGCCTAATGCCGTATTCATCACAGAGTTTTCTTACGAACTCCTCATCATGGAGGGCATCTTTCCCCCGGTACATATGGTTTATATGAGAAGCATAAAGGTTAAAGCTTAAAGTTTCCCTTAACTTTCTAAGATTATGGAACAAAAACACCGAATCAGGCCCGCCGGAAAAAGCCAGCAGTATATTATCTCCGGAATTAATCAATTTCATATTAATAATATTATTTTTAACTAAATTATACATATTCTTCCTCTTTGCATATATAGCATAAATTATACCACAAAAATGGTATTTGCAATATATTTTTTGAAAATTAAAAAACGGGAAGATTCCCGTCATAAGCTTTTCTATTTTATGTACATACACATGCCCGTTGTTTCTTTCATATATTATTTATAAACAAATAATTGGAGCAATTTAAGTAAAAAATATATAGTATAGGGGATGTGCAAAAATGCAATCTTGTGAACTAATAACTTATATATCTGCTATAGCATGCATAATTTCAAAGTCTTTTTCCAAGGAAGAACTTCCTGTAATCGCCTCATTATTTACTCAGTTAGGGGACACATTAAGTACAATCATTGCAAATGAAGAGTTTTGTTCCAATGACACGGAAGAATAATTCCATGTCCATTTACCGGTAAGCTCTTATGCTTGATTGAAACATTTTTTTAAGAATTTCATCCTATTTTTGTAACTAAAACAGTCATATCGTCCATTATTTTCTTCTGACCTCTCAATGCATAGCTTAATATTAAGTTTGCAATGGTTTGAGGGTCTTTCTCCCCAATGCGCTCCAAATATTTGTCAAGGGACTTTTTAGGATCAAGGTTTATGGAGTCAATTATTCCGTCCGTGACCATAACCACCATATCACCTATGCTGAACTCTTTTTTAAATGAGCTGTATTCAAAATTATCAAGGATTCCAAGGGGCAGGCTCCTGCCGCTTATCTTATCGACATTTTTGCCGCTTAAAATATATGAAGGCGCAGCGCCTGCCTTGTAAAGTCTTATTTCCTTTGTCCTGTTGTCTATTATTATGAAATCAAAGGTTACATATCTTTCATCGCCTAATTTAATCATCAGCACTGAATTTAGCGTTTTTAAAATTTGTTCCTCGGTAAAATCAGAATACAAGAGCCTTGACATCAAGTCAACCGTGCCGTTGCTTTCGCTGCTGGCTTCTTCCCCTGACCCGATGCCGTCGCAAAGGACAGTATAATACTTGTCTTGTCTGCCTGCATATGCAAAATTATCACCGGACATCAGGGATCCGTCCTTAATGGCAGCTGCACTGTACGTGTGTATCTTTATTTTCTTCGTATTTTTAAATTTCAGCACATAATAATTAGACGACATTACAACCTTATCTACACATCTCATCCTTGCACCGGTAATATTTCTTACAATCAATGCAACTGTATCTTCTGCCTCCTCAGGTGTTTTTTCGGTTTTAACCGTCATGCTTAGCAGGATTGACGATTTGCTGCTTGATATGACTTCAAAAAATTTTACATTGATATTCTGCCATAAAAGCTGTTCTTTAATTTTCTTTTTAGCCTCATCTGAAAATATATTCAAATACCTGTTCTTCCTTTTATCTTTGTCTGCTGTATATGAAACAGTCGGGGCAGCTTCAATTTCAGCGTTTTCATATGTGACCGGAATAACCTGAGTATCTTCTTTCTTCCTGATTTTTAACCCCTGCATTTGTTTTATCCGGCCCTTCTTTATATTGGTGACGGTCTTATGCCCCTCAACAATTAATACTATGGCGCTGAAAATAAACAGTGTTTCAAATACAATGAGCATAAATTCATTTGCATTAAACCCGTCAACAGTTAAAATTGCAGTCTTTGAAAAAAACAATACAGCTGAAGAATATCCGGCTGCCAAAAAAATTGATTTTCTCTCTTCATTCCGAAAACTGAAAAAGTATCCGAAAATGGCTGTAAGCATTACTATATAGACAAAATCAAAAGCCATCGACAATACTCCGGCAATGCATAGGGCAAATATTGAAATCCAGGGACCTTTTATGTGGCAGTATGCGCTTAAAACAACAATTGCAAATGGAAATATTTCGTGGATTACATTCTGCCTTGAAATAAAAAAACACAGCAAAAGCAAAAGCCAGTTTTCTTTGATGTGTTCAAATTCTTTCTTTAATGATTCAAAAATAATTGAAGCATATTTTTTATCCTTAGCTTTTCCAATCATATTTTCACCCCTCATTAATTAATGGTAGCAAATATGATTGTAAAATACTGTCAAAATATGCTTAAAATCATAAAAATTTATTCATTTATCAAGTCTTTTTCAGAACCTATCCCTTGTATAAGCTTATTGTCATTTTTGTTTTTATCTATGTAAATAGTTTCATTCGGTTTAACCATCTTGTATTGATCTCTTGCTATTTTTTCGACTATTTCCATTAGAGCTTCTTCCTGGCTCAACTTTTCCACGTCGCTTTTAAGCTCAAATGCCTCCCTTTCAGTCTCGGCTTTTATCATTTCCTTTTCTTCTATCTGGCCGTTGAGATCTGCAAGCATTTCATACTGATTGAATGCTGTATAGGCAAAATACATGACAAATACTAAAAACAGAAAATTAATGACATTGAATTTTCTCTTTTTCTTTATTGGAGCAGTCATTTTTTGAATTCTTTTTTGTTCTTTTATTTCTCTCTCTTTTTCACGAAAATCATAATGATTAATCTTTTTTTTCAGCTCTATTATCCTTTGTTCTTCGTTCAATCAAGACTACTCCTTTCTTCTGCCTTTTTTCCGTCTATTTCGTCTCAGCCGTTTTTTCCTATTATATATCATTTTTCTATTTTTGGAAACCTTTTTTAATTTAAATTTTAAAAATTTATACCTTTTATTTAATTTTCCCTTGGTTTTAATATATTTCAGCTTGACAGGATACAGTATTATCTTGATTTTTCCTATTATAAACTTAACCGGGGCAATTAAAAGATGAATTATTGTTTTTATCACCTTTATGACTGCATCAATAATAAATATGAACAGCTTTAAAACATATCTGCTGACACCGTAGAAATACAAAAGAGCACCTGCTGTAAATCCCATCAAAATAAAGAACCTGACATGGCCGTAGCTGATGTCCAGGATCAGGCGGGTACATAAATTGATGCTGATTAGCCAATATAGAATATCACCGATAACAGTTCCGGCTGTCTTAAACTTGCCGTAATGCCTGATAAGCCTGTAAATGTCCCATAAAAATCCAAGAAACACACCTGCCAGTATGGAGACAGCAAGCATGTATTCCTGGGAATAAGGTAAATAGTCCATATTATTTGAACAATTTCTTTACTAGGCTGACTTTTTCTCTCTGTCCTTCATATTCTGAGAAAACCATAGAATTTATGATGCCCTTTACCATAAGCTTGCCTTCATCCACATTTAACTTGCTTATGGACAGGTTTTCCCCCTTTATGGTAAGCCTGCCTTTTGACGTTATGAGCACAACTGTTTCGTCGTTAAAGTTGTCAACCCCTTCAACACCGGTGACATTTAAAACTTCTTTATTTTCAAGCACAAGACTCTGCATTATTTTTTCATCCATGAACATTCCCCCCTCGAAATATTATATGTCCAGGAGATTTTAAATATGACACCATAGTCATTGCAGCTTGCAGTCATCCTGAACGGAAGAACATACAAAATAATAAAAATACCAAGCAAACATTTGCAGGACACGATTATAATTCTTAGCGAATGCAGGTTAAAAATCCGTTAAGCAGCTTACACTGTTTGAGCGAAGCGAGTTTGCAAGCTGTAGGATTTTTAGCGGTCATGAGCTTTAGAATTATTCGTGTCCGAAACCGTGAGCGGGTATTTTTTTCGCTGTCCTGCTGCACAAAAAAATAATAAAAATACCAAGCGAACATTTGCAGGACACGATTATAATTCTTAGCGAATGCAGGTTAAAAATCCGTTAAGCAGCTTACACTGTTTGAGCGAAGCGAGTTTGCAAGCTGTAGGATTTTTAGCGGTCATGAGCTTTAGAATTATTCGTGTCCGAAACCGTGAGCGGGTATTTTTTTCGCTGTCCTGCTGCACAAAAAAATAATAAAAATACCAAGCGAACATTTGCAGGACACGATTATAATTCTTAGCGAATGCAGGTTAAAAATCCGTTAAGCAGCTTGCACTGTTTGAGCGAAGCGAGTTTGCAAGCTGTAGGATTTTTAGTGGTCATGAGCTTTAGAATTACTCGTGTCCGAAACCGTGAGCGGGTATTTTATTATTTTTGGGTTATGGCATCTACCTTGAATAAAATGGGGTTAGGGCATCTTGTGTTTTTCCTTGTATATGTCTTT
>JAGOIH010000118.1 GCA_017995755.1 Sedimentibacter sp.
AGCAATAGGTATACTTGACAGTTTTTTAGACAATGGAATAAACGTTCCAGGGGATGTATCTATTGTGGGATTTGGAAATATCCGTGAAGGAAAATTCGTTAGGCCAGAGCTGACCACCATAGGCGAACCTTATTATGATGTGGGAGCAGTAGGCATGAGGGTGCTTATAAAAATGATAAAAGGAGATAAAACTCAGAAAGGGCGCATGGAGCTGCCATTTACTATAGAAAAAAGAAAAAGCGTAAAAAGCTTGAATTGATTTTGCAAACTTTGTTGAAATTGAAAGAAGAATTTGTATTAACACATGACAATTATTGATAAAATTCTTATGGCAATCCCCCTATAATAAAAAGACTATCTTTATTAAGGGGGATTTATAATGAAAAAAAGGTTTATTTTCACCATGGCAGTACTCTTGCTCTTTAGTTATACTTCAATCAGCGGTTATGAATACCATAAAGAAACTGATTCCATTGAATATTTGCTAAATGAGCGGATAAAGATTATGAATGAATTCCTCTACGGTTATAAAGATATGGACGATTTGGAAGCAAAACTCTGCAAAATTGAAACAGGCAGTCTGCTGCAAAATGATTTAGCTATTCTTCACAAGGTTATGGACAGCCCCACTGACTATGAGCTGGCAATAAATGCGAAGGTTGATAAAATTTACGAAGCTGTAAAAGAGGATGAAGAATACTCCATCAACGCTGATTTAAAATGGCTTATGAGGGGCTATGACGGTGAATTCAGCTTAATAAGAAATTACAGCATTAAATGCATAGATATGGACGAAGAGTTTTATTTGACAGAATTAACGCTGAAGGACAGGGAATGACATTAGTATAATCGATATACTAAAATGTATGTTAAGATATTTTAATCAATCCTCTACAATAGAGGATTTTTTGCTTGAGATGAGAAAATTTTAACAGAAAAATAAATAAACATACATTTTTTTTGACTTTTTTGATTATTAGTTATATAATTATATTTATATTTTATATAATTAAATATGGAGGTTGGAGAATTGCAGAACGAATTTGTACTATCAAAAAAAAGTGAATTTGCTGAATTAAAAGAGTACATCGATTCGGTAAAGAATTCACAAGGTGTGACCATGCAGATACTGCAGAAGGCACAAGGAATATTCGGGTATTTGCCTCTTGAAGTTCAACAGTTCATATCAGATGAAACGAATATACCATTGGCTGATATTTATGGGGTAGTAACATTTTACACTCAATTTTCAACAGAAGAAAAAGGCAAACATAGAATTGGACTGTGCCTTGGTACAGCCTGCTATGTAAAGGGGTCTCAGGAAATTTTGGACAAACTTGCCGATGAACTGGATGTAAAGGTGGGAAAGACAACCAAGGACAAGCTTTTTACCCTGGAAGCGACCCGATGCTTAGGCTGCTGCGGATTAGCCCCGGTTATGGTCATTGATGATGATGTTTACGGCAAATTGGAAACATCAAAAATATCAGGAATTCTAAAAAAATACCAATAGGAGGTCACCATGAAGTCATTGGAAGAATTAAAAAGGATAAGGGAAGAAGCAATAAAAAATGTTGAAATGCGAAATACCGGCAAAGATATAAGAGTTGTTGTAGGCATGGCAACATGCGGAATATCAGCAGGCGCCCGTCCTGTTCTTGCTACATTCGTAGAAGAAGTGGCAAAAAGAAATTTAAATAATGTACAAGTTGTTCAGACAGGCTGTATAGGCATGTGCACATACGAACCAATCGTAGAAATATATGCCCCTGACAAGGAAAAGGTAACATATATTCATGTTGACTCCGAAAAGGCAAAAAGAATAGTTGCGGAACACCTGGTTAATGGTAGTGTTGTAACAGAATATACAATTGGATCAAAAATTTAAGATTATGAAACGGAGGTAAAACCATGGCGATTTTCAGATCTCATGTTTTGATATGCGGGGGAACCGGATGTACTTCTAACAAATCTCAATTAGTCAGAAAAAGATTTGAAGAGAAAATAAAAGAAGTAGAATTAGACAAAGAGGTACAGGTTGTGGGAACGGGCTGCTTCGGTCTCTGTGAAGAAGGCCCCATAGTAATAGTCTATCCCGAAGGCTCATTTTATTCAAAAATGACTGTGGAAAAGGTTGACGAAATTGTTGAAGAGCACTTGTTAAAAGGAAGAATAGTAGAAAAATATTTATTCAAAGAAAAAGCTAAAGTAGAACATGCGGAAGAACATAAATCATTGATGGAAGTTCAGTTTTACAGCAAGCAAAAAAGGGTTGCCCTCAGGAACTGCGGTTTAATAAATCCTGAAGACATCAATGAATATATTGCAAGAGACGGTTATACTGCATTGGGAAAAGTATTGACCGAAATGACTCCTGAAGGCGTTATACAATTAATGAAGGAAGCTAACTTAAGGGGCAGGGGCGGAGCAGGATTCCCTGCAGGAGTTAAGTGGAGTTTTGCAGCACCCAATAAAGCAGACCAGAAGTATATAATATGCAACGCTGACGAAGGAGACCCCGGTGCATTCATGGACAGAAGCGTTCTTGAAGGAGACCCTCATGCAGTATTGGAAGCAATGGCAATAGCAGGCTATGCTATAGGTGCCACAAAAGGATTTATATATGTCAGAGCAGAATATCCTATAGCAGTGCGCAGATTGCATATAGCTATCGGCCAGGCAAGAGAGCTTGGGCTTTTAGGCAAGAATATATTTGATTCAGGTTTTGATTTTGATATAGAAACAAGACTTGGTGCAGGTGCATTCGTATGCGGAGAAGAAACGGCACTGATGCAGTCAATTCAAGGGAACAGAGGAATGGCGAAAATTAAGCCGCCGTTCCCGGCTAACCAGGGATTATGGAAAAAACCGACAGTAATAAACAATGTTGAGACCTTGGCAAATGTACCGCAGATTATACTGAACGGGCCGGAATGGTTTAAAAGCTTCGGTACAGCAAAATCACCGGGAACAAAAATATTTGCATTGGGCGGGAAAATTACGAACACAGGACTTGTTGAAGTGCCCATGGGAATCACGTTAAGGGAAGTAATATATGACATCGGCGGTGGATGTCCTAACGGAAAAGCATTCAAAGCAGTTCAAACAGGAGGACCTTCCGGAGGATGTCTTACAGCCGGTCATCTCGATACTCCTGTAGATTATGAGAATCTTGCCGCTGTAGGCTCAATAATGGGCTCAGGCGGAATGATAGTTATGGACGAAGACAACTGCATGGTTGATATTGCAAGATTCTTCCTCGATTTTATAGTTGATGAATCCTGCGGTAAATGTACACCCTGCAGAGTGGGAACAAAAAGAATGCTCACTATACTTGAAAAAATCACTGAAGGAAAAGGTACATTAGAAGATTTGGACGAACTTGAAAGCTTGGCAAACAGCATTAAGGATTCATCCTTGTGTGCGCTTGGACAAACAGCTCCGAACCCGGTACTGGCTACACTCAGATATTTCAGGGATGAATATATTGCACACGTTGTAGATAAGAAGTGTCCTGCAAAGCATTGTAAAGCTTTGTTAACTTATGAAATTGACAAGGATAAATGCACAGGTTGTACTCTTTGTGCAAGAAAGTGTCCTGTAAGCTGTATTTCAGGAACTGTTAAAAATCCTCATGAAATCAATAAAGAATTATGTATTAAATGCGGAAATTGCTACAGCGTATGCAGATTCGGCGCTGTACAAAAAAATTAAGAAGGAGGATTAGCCGTGGCCTTAGTAAAACTTAATATAAATGGAAAAGAAATCACAGCTGAAGCTGGAAAGACAGTACTTGATGCAGCTTTAGAGAATGGCATAGAAATTCCGCACTTGTGTTTTGACGAAAGATTGGAAGTATATGCAGGGTGTGGACTATGTATTGTTGAAATTGAAGGACAGCCCAAAATTGCACGTGCATGCGCAACTCCCGTTTCAAACGGACTGGTTGTAAGATCGGATACTGAAAAAGTGAAAGAAGCAAGAAATAATGTACTGAATTTGCTGGTTTCTCAGCATATAGGCGACTGCAAACCTCCATGTACATTAAATTGTCCGGCAAATACGGATGTACAAGGTTATGTTGGTTTAGTAGCCAATGGTCAATATCTCGAATCATTAAAACTGATAAAGGAAAAATTACCTCTGCCTGCTTGTATAGGAAGAGTTTGTCCTCATCCTTGCGAGAAAGCATGCCGCAGACAGCATGTGGAAGACCCCGTTTCAATAGCATGCATTAAGACATTTGCAGCCGACTATGATTTAAATTCAGGCAGCCCCTATATTCCAAAATTAAAGCCTGCAACAGGCAGGAAGGTTGCTGTCGTAGGAGCAGGTCCTGCAGGATTGTCCGCAGCGTATTACCTCTTGGCAGACGGTCACCAGGTGGATATATTCGAAGCAATGCCAAAACCCGGCGGAATGCTCAGGTATGGTATTCCCGAATACAGACTCCCCAAAAATGTAGTTGATGCTGAAGTTGCAATCATTGAGGAAATGGGTGCAAACATAAATTACGGGGTGAAAGTCGGCGAAGACATGTCTCTGGAGTACCTTAAGGACAAATATGATGCAGTGTTCCTTGGAATCGGAGCATGGAAAAGCTCGCCTATGAGATGTGAAGGGGAAGACACTCCCGGAGTTTTAGGCGGAATTGATTTCTTAATCAAGGTTGCAGAAAACAAGCCTGTAAAAGTAGGCAGGAAAGTAATAGTAGTAGGCGGCGGAAACACTGCCATGGACGTTGCAAGAACAAGCATACGTTTAGGAGCAGAGGAAGTAAGAATTGTTTACAGAAGAAGTGAAGAGCAAATGCCTGCCGAAGAAATAGAAATTAAAGAAGCAAAAGAAGAAGGAGTAATTTTCTCATTCTTGTCAGCACCTTCATTAGTTCTAAGCGACGGTGAAAAGGTAACGGGACTTAAATGCGAAAAGATGGTTCTTGGTGAAAAGGATGCATCAGGCAGGCAAAGCCCTGTTCCAACCGGCGAGTTTGTAGAGTTTGAAGCAGATACAATTGTCGCTGCAATAGGTCAGGAAGTTGACTGCGGAAAAATTAATGTAGGACAAGGAAGAAAGAAAAATATAGTAATCAATGAAGGAACCTTTGAAACAAATATTAAAGGCGTGTTTGCAGGAGGAGATGCCGCAACCGGTCCCAAGATTGCCATAGACGCCATTGCACAGGGTGGACGGGCTGCAGGAGTTATAAGCAGCTACCTGGCAGGAGAAATGATTCCTTACAAGAACCTGCCTTTAGTATATACTGAAGTAACAGATGAAGACTATGT
>JAGOIH010000015.1 GCA_017995755.1 Sedimentibacter sp.
TAAATACTGAATCAGCAGGCAAAAGCCGGACATTCAGCGCCGAGAAGGTACTCCTGGCAATAGGGAGAAAGCCGGTTACAGATAATCTTAAACTGGAAAATGCAGGCGTTTTAACAAACAAGGGAACCGTTGCTGTAAATAAGAACATGCAGACAAATGTATCAAATATCTATGCAATAGGAGATGCAAGAGGAGGAGTTATGCTGGCCCATGCGGCATCGTCCGAAGGAATAGTTGCGGTTGAGTCAATAATGGGCATGAAACCCAATATTGATTTTAACACGATTCCATACTGTGTATATACGAAGCCCGAACTTGCGGGAGTGGGGCTCACCGAAGACCAGGCAAGAGAAAAGGGCTATGATGTAAAAATAGGCTTGTTCCCTATGAGCATAAACGGAAAGGCAATGATTGAAGATGAGCAGCAGGGTTTGGTAAAGTATATAACCGACAATGCCACAGGAGAAATATTAGGCCTGCACATATCAGGACCGGGTGCAACGGAGCTTATTGTTGAAGGAGCTCTTGCCGTGAGGCTGGAAGCAACCATAGAAGAAATAACATCAACCATCCACGCTCACCCCACAGTGGCAGAAGCACTCCATGAAGCAGCACATGCTGTTCACAACAAGGCAATACACCTGCCAAAATGACAAGGGGACGGGGGTAAAAAATGTGTCTCGAAATCCGGACACATTTTTTCTGTGTAATAATTTGATAGTTTTTTTTATATGTTGTATAATTAAATAAGTCGTGTCACAAAAAAACGTACAATTCTACATATATTTATCTAGAGGGTTAATGAGAATATTTCCTTAAATAGAGGATTTATGAGAACATTTCCAAAATATCGTTAAAATAGAGGATTACTGTAGAACATTGAATCGATAAATCAGGAGGAAATATGAATATTTTGATATTAAACTGCGGCAGCTCATCAATTAAATTTCAGATAGCAGAAATGCCGGATTACAATGTAATTATACAGGGCAGTGTAGAAAGAATAGGATATGAAGATGCAGAATTTAAATTTTCTCTGGCTGGAGAAAAAACAATTCAGCCTGTTTTAAATCACGAAGAGGGGATTAATTTAATCATTAACACACTTTTTAAAAGCAATTTGATTGAAGCTAAGGATATAAATGCAATCGGCCACAGGGTTGTCCAGGGGGGAGATAAGCAGAATATTTCCGTCATGATTGATGATAAAATAATAGATTACATAGAAAGCATAAAGGATTTAGCGCCTCTTCACAACCCAAACCATCTGGCGGGAATTTATGCATGTAAAAAATTACTTCCCAATGTGCCCCAGGTTGCTGTATTTGATAACGGATTTCATATGTCCCTTCCAAACTCTGCATACATCTACGGTATTCCTTATGAATATTATGAAAAATACCGCATCAGAAGATACGGCTTTCATGGTATTGCATTTAGAAGCATGGCGGAAGAAGTTGATAAAATCCTGAATGAGTCTCACAAAAATTACAAAATAGTGAATTTAATGCTTGGAAGCGGAACAACGGCCAATGCCTTAAAATACGGGAAATCAGTTGAAGTGAGCACAGGCTTCACTCCTCACGAAGGACTGATACAGTCTACAAGAGCAGGAGATATTGATACCGCTGCTATTTTGTATTTAATGAAAAAAGAAAATTTAACTATTGAAGAAGCGGATGAATTAATCAACAAAAAGAGCGGCTGGAAAGGTCTTTCCGGCATCAGCAACGATATGCGTGAAATTTACCAGGCATCAGAAAATGGAAACGAAAGAGCAAAACTTACTCTTGATTCTGTATGCCACAGATTTAAAAAGTATGTGGGTGCTTACAGTGCCATTATGGAAGGTATCGATATACTAGTGTTTTCAGGGGGAGTAGGTCAGAATGCTCCTTACATAAGGGAAAAAGTGTGCAGAGGATTGGAATATATGGGGATTGACCTGGACGAATACAAGAATGAAAACACTGCAGGCATAATAAGCAAAGATTCATCAAAAGTCAAAGTTATTGTAGTCAATGCAAATGAAGAAAAAGTCATAGCCCGGGATACATATGAAATATGCAGGTAATCATCATTTTTCCCCTTTTTATGACATAATCATGGCTGATAGCTAAGAAGGTTGAAATTTCTGGATCTATAGGTGCATGAAGCACCATTGCATGAACTTCAGAGAAAATTTGCAGAATAAGTATTGGAAAAATCTTGTATTATGGTATAAAATAATAAGTATAAAAATTATAGAGGTGAAGAAGCATGATTCAACTTGTTACTGACAGCTCAGCAGATTTACCAAAGGACTTGATGATTAAATACAATATTACAGCTGTCCCTTTAACTATTATAATTGAAGGAAAAGAGTATTTGGAAGGTATTGATATAACGTCTCAGGAGTTTTTTGTGAAAATGTCTGAATCCAAGGAATTACCTAAGACGTCACAACCTTCGCCGACAGCATTTGCGGAAGTTTTCAAAAACTTGTCCCAAAATGGAGATATTCTATGTCTTACCATATCATCAGGTTTAAGCGGTACCTATTCGTCCGCTTGTATGGGACAAGATTTGTCTCAGGTTAATGCTGCAATCTTTGATACTCAATCAGGCTCTTTGGGACATGGACTCCAATTAATTGAAGCTGCAAAGTTAATTGAAAAAAATTATTCAATGGAAGAAATCATTGAATACTTAGAGGATTACAGAAAAAATCAAAATATATTTATATTGCTTGATACTCTTGAGAATATCGTTAAAGGGGGAAGACTAAGTAAATTTCAAGGTACATTGACAAATGTGCTTGATATTAAGGTTTTTCTTGAAGGAATAGAAGGAAAAGTTGAAATTAAGGATAAAATCAGAGGCAAGAAAAGATTTTTGAATAAAACCATTGAAATTATAGGGGAAAGAAAAAGCGACTTTTCAGATACTGTATTTGGTATTACTCATGTAAATAACATAACTGATGCTGAGTACATAAAGGAACAAATAATAGAAAAATATCATCCCAAGGATGTAATGATTAATTATATGGGTGCAACCATGGGTACATATGCAGGGGACGGTGGGATGATAATATCATTCAGATAACTCTTGACAGGTAAGCGGCTAATGGGGCAGACAGGATTCAAATATATTAAAATAAATATTTTATAAGGTGTTTAATCCCTCTGAATTGTGGATATATAATAAATATAACATAAAGGAGGGATTTTTTTATGAAACTGTTAGTACCTGTAGACGGCTCAAACGCTTCAATAAGTGCGGTAAAAAAGGCTTTGGAGCTGGCAAGACAATATGGTTTTGCAATAAAATTGATTTCTGTTGTAACTGAAAAGAATTCTGAATATAGAAGGCATGAAAATGCATGGAGAGGAGTTGACGGCTCCATAATTTCAGAAAGCGAAGAGCTGGAAAAACGATTGGAAGAGAAAATCAAAGAAAATGCACAAAGATTACTGGATGCAATAGTTTCAAAGCTGGATTTCAGCGGCATAAGAGTGGAGAAGGAAGTTTTATTGGGAGAGCCCTATGCTAAAATAATAGAAACAGCAAAAAATGATAAAATCGATATTATAGTTATGAGCAACAGAGGCTTTTCAAAGGTGAAAAGATTTTTTGTGGGCTCGGTTACTCAGAAGGTAATATCAGATGCACCATGCCCGGTATTGGTTGTAAACCCCGGATTTGAACCCTAATAATCTTAGGGGCGGTTCTTTAGTTCTTGATAAAATTTATATGACAAAGAAACGGAGTTGTTGTGACAAGGGGACAGGTGTAGTTTATCGGATTATTATAAAATTATCGGAGGTAAAATGCGAGTAATTATAATCGGAGCTGTGGCAGCTGGAACTTCTGCAGCTACCGAAATTAGAAGAAACGATAAGGAAGCAGAAATTGTCATTTATGAAAAAGATGATTATATTTCCTATGCAGGCTGCGGTATGCCTTATTATATAAGCAATGAAGCAGAAAGCTTTTCAAGTGTGGTCCCCAGGGATGCAGGGTTTTTTAAAGAAAAGCATAATATTGATATCCATACCGGTCATGAGGCGGTGTCTGTAAGTCCGGAAAACAGGACATTAATAGTAAAGAATGCATCAGGCGAAATTATGGATAGGTATGACAAGCTTATTATTGCAACCGGAGCCGTGTCTGTAAAACCTGACTTGAAAGGTGCTGACAGGGACAATGTATTTATATTGAGAAATATAAATGATATGATTCAAATAAAAAATTTTATCGAAGAAAAGAAACCAAGCTCGGCTGCAATTGTAGGCAGCGGGTTTATAGGCCTTGAAATGTGCGAAAGTTTCAAATCCTTAGGGCTGGATGTTACAATTATTGCAAGGTCAAAAGTTTCAAAGGGAATCGACAATGACTTGTCCCTGTATATTGAAAATCATTTAAGAGAAAAGGGAGTCAATGTTTACACAAATACAAAGACTGCGGAGATAAATGACCATGGAGTTGTTTTAGGTGACGGGACCATCATCAAAGCAGATTTGGTGCTTCTAGCCACAGGGGCTAAAGCAAATGTAACCCTTGCGAAAAATATGGGAGTTGAAATTGGCTCAACAGGAGCTATAAAGGTTGATAAGCAGATGAGAACCAATATTGAGGATGTATACAGCTGCGGAGACTGTATAGAAATGTACTCCGCCATAAACGGGGCACCTGTTTACAGACCTTTAGGCTCTACTGCAAACAAGACCGGTACAATTGCAGGAAGCAATATTACAGGAATGAAGGAAGAGTTCACAGGAATTCTCGGGACCGCCATATACAGGGTTTTTGACCTTACTGTCGGAATGACCGGTTTTTCAGAAGAAGAGGCAGTAAAGTCAGGATATGATGTTGTTGCTGTAACTGACAAAAGAGCAAACAAACCCGAATATATGGGAGGCAGGCCTATTATAATAAAATCTGTTGCCGAAAAAGAAACAGGCAGATTGCTAGGTGCACAGATGATTGGCTATGAAGGAGTTGACAGGAGACTTGATGTTTTTGCAGCCTTAATTACCTTAAACGGCAGGGCTGAAGACTTAATGCACCTTGATCTGGCGTATGCGCCGCCTTATTCGACTCCAAGAGATCCACTTTACTACACAGGAGTAAAACTAAGAGCAAAACTATAGAATTTAACCGTCCCCAAAATGTTTTAACCTGCCGCAGATTTGAGCCTTTTAGCTAGAAGCACTGCGACCACTGCCTTAAAAACATCTCCCGGTATGAATGCAAACATACCTGATTGGAGGATTTTAATAATACTGAAATTATTGTGGAGCATAATATTTAAAATATAGTACATATAGGGAAGACCAAAGGTATAAATAATTAAGGTTCCCATTAAAACTGCCGCCCATGGATATTGGGTGACAGTTTTTTCTTCCGTTAATCTGCCTACAGCATAGGCTGCTGCCACATATCCGATTATGAAGCCGAAGCTTGGCTTAAATATACTTTGTATTCCTCCCGAGAAACCTGCAAATACGGGGAAGCCTATAAGCCCCAGGAGCAAGTATGTTATCTGAGAAAACACAGCTTTCTTTGAGCCTAATATTATTCCTGACAATAGTACGAAAAATGACTGCAGTGTAATAGGCACGGGACCTATAGGAATGCTGATAAATGCGCCTGCTGCCGTCAATGCCGTAAAAATTCCTGTTTGAGTTATATCTCTTACGCTGAGTGTTTGCTCCTTGTTCATTCCTGCCCTCGTCTCTTCTTAATGTCTGCCCTCTGTTCTTATTTCTTAATAATAGCTTTCTTCAATTCCTCTTAATAGAAACTTCCCCCGAATTTAATGTAATTTTTTGCCCATCCCCTGTATAGACAATTAAACCGCCATAATCGTCAATATCTGAAGCATAACCCTCATGCCAGTCATTGTACTTTTTATATAAAATGTGCTCTCCCAGTATCATAGACCGGTTCTTGTATTCTTGTATAAAACCTCTGTCTTCCAAATTCTTTGTAACATTTAGTACATTATTAATGATTTCTGCTGCCAGCTGGTTTCTTACAGAATTATCTTCATTGTTAAATATTGAGCCTGCTGTATTTTGTAATTCCAAGGGGAAGTCTTCGGTCTTTGTTTTTACGTTTACGCCTATTCCAACCACAACGCTGTCCATAATACCGCTTTCAAAGTTGGTCACTGCCTCTGTAAGTATGCCGCACACTTTTTTATTATCAATAAATATGTCATTTACCCACTTAATACGGGCAGAGGCATTTGTTAATTTCTCTACAGCATTACAGACTGCCACAGCTGCCGCAGTTGTTACCAGGACTGAATTTTTTATATTTAATTCAGGTCTTAGAATAATACTCATATAAATCCCTGAATCAGAAGGCGAGAAAAAGTCTCTTCCAAATCTGCCCCTTCCCTTTGTTTGTTCTTCTGCAATAATTGTTGTTCCTTGCCCGGCATCCCGTACAGCTAATAGCTTGGCTTCAGTATTTGTGGACTCGATTGTTTTGTAAACAGCTATTGGAATATTTTTAAATTCTTCATTTAAATATAACCTTATTCCTTCAGCAGATAATATATCCGAGGTTTCAGACAGAGAATACCCCTTGGCGGATGTTTCTATAAAATATCCATCATCCTTTAATGAATTAATTGCTTTCCAAACTGCTGTCCTTGAAACTCCCAGGCTATCTGCCAGTTCCCGGCCTGAAAAGGTCTTGCCCTTATTAGACTCCAATATATGTAATATTTCATTTTTTACTGCCATAAACCACCTCAAACATCAATCTGTGCAAAACTAAGATTGTAATTATTACGAATAACTATAGCATCAAAGACATTATATGTTATCTGAACGTAAGTGAAAATCTCAATAGACTTGATCTATAAAAGTATTGTAATTAACATTTATATTATTGTCAACCAAATAATTATTTTGGTTAACAATAATAATCAATTAGATACACTATATTTTCTGGTAGTATTTATTTTAGATACTAATGTATGACATAACACTACAAATTTCTGCATGTTTTAAAATACCATTTAATAATTAATTGTTATATTTATTTTATAAGCATATAATGTTACAAAGAATTTTTGCAGCCTAAAAATGGGTGAATATACAAAGCTGTTTTCTTATTAATCCTGCATGAAATTGTTAATGCTTTACATTTAAAACGATATAATTAGACTATTACTGGTCATGGATCCAGTGAATTTCTTATAACAATGCAAATAACCTATAATAATTCACTTCATGACAGAATTATCAGCAACAGGTAATAATGATTCATAGAAAGTCTCTATCATTACCATTAAAAACAGGTATTTGACTTGCATATATTGCTGGTTTATAATTATTATAATAAAGTTTATACTCGAAAGGAGTGGCCAGTTTGAAGCTTCCGTCAAATGTAACCCTATGCGAGGTTGGTTTGAGAGATGGGTTGCAAAATGAACCTAAAATTTTAACTACATCAGAAAAACTAAAATTTGCGGAGGGTTTAATAAATGCAGGCTTTAAGGTCATTGAACTGGGTTCCTTCATGAACCCGAAGGCAGTTCCGCAGATGGCTGACACAGATGAACTTTTTAAAAGTCTTAATAATATTAACGGAGTGGAGCTTCGCGCCCTTACAGCAAACAAAAAAGGGGTGGAGAGGGCAATAAATTGCGGCTGTCGTAAAATTAAGCTGAATGTTTCTGCCAGCAAAGGACATAATCTTGCAAACATAAATAAAACACCAGAGGAAACCGTGGCAGGCTTTGCTGAAAATGTTGACCTTGCTGTGAAAAACGGGCTTGAAGTTTCTGGCTCCATATCCATGCCTTTCGCATCTCCCTGGGAAGGGATTATTCCGGTTAAAGATGTGGAAAATATTGTTGAAGCTTATTTAAGAGCAGGGATTAGAGAAATTTCTCTTTCTGATGCTTCAGGAATGGCTGTGCCAAACCAGGTGTATGACATGTGCATTTCAATGAGAAAAAAATATCCGGATGTCAAATGGTGGCTGCATTTTCATAATACCAGAGGTATGGCCATGGCTAATATTCTTGCTTCCATGGAAGCCGGAATAACGAATTTTGATTCTGCCCTGGGAGGTTTTGGAGGATGTCCGTTTGTTCCCGGAGCGGCAGGTAATGTATCTACGGAAGATGTTGTTCACATGATGGATGAAATGGGAATAGAAACGGGAATCGATATACTGAAAATTATTGAAATGGCAGGAAGTTTAAAGGCCGTGCTAGGTCATGAGGGTGATTCTTATATTCTTAAGGCAGGCAGGTCAAAGGATTTGTTCAAATAAAAATATCTATCATAATGAAATCGTTTTACTTATGACAAAACCCCGTCCACTTGTCATTTGTAAGAAATAGGAGGAAGAATGAGCAGAATGAGTTCAATGGATGAGGCTTATGCAAAGCTTAATCAGGACCAGATTGATGAAATAGAAGAAAAGTTTGCAAAAGCCGATGCCGCACAGAAAATATTCGAGAAGTGGAATCAGGAAGATATTGACAGGACTATCAGGGCAATAGCCTGGAAGGTAGCCAACACCCAGACATTTAAAGAATTAGTTGCAATGAGCATTGAAGAAAGCAAGATGGGAGATCCCGTAAGCCGGGAAAATAAAAAATTCAAAATAAGAGGGGTCCTCCGTGATGCTCTCAGACAGAAAAGCGTTGGCATAATTGAAGAAATCCCTGAAAAGGGCATCGTTAAGTATGCAAAACCGGTTGGTGTAATAGCATGTGTTGTACCTGCGACAAATCCTGACTTGACACCTGCGGGGAATGCAATATATGCTCTAAAAGCAAGAAATGCAATAATATTTTCGCCTCATCCCAGGGCAGTTAAGACAGGCGGCAGAACAATTGAATTGATGAGAGAGGGTTTAAGACAAGTAGGGGCACCGGAAGATTTAATTCAAATAATGGGATTAGGGAAAGCAAGAATTAATAAATCCATGTCGGAAGCTTTGAATACAAAATGCGATTTGGTAATTGCAACCGGCGGCCAGGGTGTAGTAAGAAGAGCATATCATTCCGGCACACCGGCATATGGAGTAGGAGCAGGAAATGCCACCATGGTATGGGATGAAACAGCAATGGATGAAATAAAACAAGCCGCACACAATACTATGCTTTCCAAAACATCAGACTTCGGGTCAGGATGCTCTGCAGACGGCAATGTTATCATGCATGAGAGCATTTTTGACAAGGGTGTAAATGCCTTAGTGGAAGCAGGCGGATATCTATTGAATGAAAAAGAGCAGGAAAGCATAAAAAGAATTATGTGGGATGAGGAATGCCACAGATTGCCGGATTCAGTTGCCCAATCGCCTCAAACAATGGCGAAGCTTGCAGGATTTGAAATACCTGAGGACAGGAAATTTCTTATAGCAATGGGAACCGGAAGCTACACACCGGATTACAAAGATGTATGGTGCCGGGAAAAATTAACAACACTTTTGGCTGTCCATAAATATGAAGGGGAGTTTCAAAATGCAGTTAATATAGTTAAAGCCATTCATGAAGTGGGAGGAAAGGGTCACAGCGTGGGCATATATTCATACGATGAAGACCATATTCACAAGCTTGCCCTGGAAGCCCAAGTGGGCAGAATAATGGTGAGACAGCCTCAATCAAAAGCAAATGCCGGAGCCTTCACAAATGGAATGCCCATGACATCAAGCATAGGATGCGGCACCTGGGGAGGTAATGCAACATCAGAAAATGTCAACCTCCGCCATTATATGAATGTTACCTGGGTTTCAAAGGAAATACCGGAAGACAGACCCAGTGATGAGGAATTGTTCGGTGAATTCTACGTACCTGAAAGAGAAGGGAAAAAATAAAGGAGGTATTTATTTGAAAAGATTAGTGTCAGAACAGATGGTAGAATATCTTGAAAGACGTAATGCAGAATATATATTTGGTTTATGCGGCCATACCGTAATAGCCTTTTTGGATGCTTTGTCAAAAAGTGAAAAACTAAAATATATATCATTCAGGAATGAGCAGCTTGCTGCCATGGCTGCAGACGGCTATGCGAGAATCAAAAAAAAGGCGGGGGTTGTACTCTGCCATTTGGGCCCCGGCCTGGCAAACACTGTGACCGGTGTAGCCAATGCATCTTTTGATTCTATACCCATGGTTGTTATAGCAGGGGATGTGCCAAGATATTACTTTGGAAAACATCCTCATCAGGAGGTGAATCTTCATTCGGATGCTTCTCAATATGAAATTTTAAAACCAATAGTGAAAAGAGCCTGGAGAATTGATGATCCGGAAGCATTGCCTGAAATTCTTGATAAGGCTTTCAGACTTGCTGAAAGCGGGAGACCAGGGCCTGTTCTCATATCAGTTCCCATGGATGTATTTTCTGTGAAGATAGATGAGGAATTGTTCACCCGAACATTTAAGGACAGTCAGGAAACCATCAAGCCTGCTTTGGCACCTTCTGCTGCGAAAGCAATAGCCAGAAAACTTATAGAAGCCAAAAATCCTGTTATTCATGCAGGAGGAGGAGTACTCCTTGCAGGTGCGTCTAAAGAGCTTGAGGAACTGGTGGATTTTTTGGATATTCCTGTTTCAAGGACCCTTATGGGACAGGGCTGCATTTCAGATACACATCCCTTGATGCTTGGACAGACAGGATTCTGGGGTCTTGAGTTTACCCACAGGCTTACGGCAAATGCAGATTTGATACTTGGTCTGGGAACACGGTTTGCAGAGGCTGACAGCTCAAGCTGGTACCCAGGTGTTACCTTTGACATGAACAAAACAGATTTTTTGCAGATAGATATTGATCCTGCAGAAATAGGCAGGAATTATCCTGTGTCAATCGGTGCAATTGCCGACTTAAAGCTGGCTCTTGGGCAAATTCTTGAGGAAGTAAAAATTCTTTTACCGGAAGGCATTGACAGGCCCGAGTTAAAGGAAATGATTAAAACAAACCGCTCTGAGTTTAAAGAATCAAATGTTGAAATTTCCAATGACGGAAGATTCCCCATGACTCCTCAGAGAATTTTAAAAGATGTTAAAGCTGTTATACCGGAAGATACAATTATTTTCACGGACGTAGGCTGGAATAAAAATGGAGTTGCCCAGCAATTTGATATTACAATACCCGGGACCATCCATCACAGCTCAGGACTTGCAACCATGGGATTTGGCGGTTCTGCTCTTATAGGAGGCAAGCTTGCCGCACCAGATAAAGTTGTTCTGACTCTTGTGGGAGACGGCGGCTTTGGAGTCAACCCAGGAGCATTGGCAACAGCTGTAGAACAAAACATTCCTGTTGTTTGGGTTGTTATGAACAATTCTGCCTTTGGAACCATAGCAGGATTGGAATATTCAAATTATGAGACTAAATTCGGTACAGTATTTACAACTCCTGACGGGAAACCTTATTCGCCTAACTGGGCTGAAGTTGCAAAGGCTTATGGAGTTGAAGCAGTAAAGATAGAATCTGCTGATGATTTTAAACCGGAACTTGAAAAAGCAATCAAGAGCAATAAACCGTACCTATTGGATGTGCCAATGGAAAATATAGCAGTGCCAACACCGGGCAGCTGGAACATAAATGATATTTATAATCCCAAGCCGGGCATTGTAAACGGAAAATTGGTAAGGAACGAAAAAGGCGAGTATATGCCGCCGGACCATTCCACATCCCATAAATAATACTGTTATTATAAGGAGGAGAACATGTCAAGAAAATTTTCGCTTGCTTATCTGACAATACCGGGGACTAATCCTGTTGACCAGATAAGAATTGCCGCTGAGGCAGGATATGATTTTGTCAGTCTTAGACCAATCCCTATGCACCTTCCAAATGAACCCTTGTTTCAATTTGATTTGGACAGGAATTTGTTCAAGGATATAAGAAATGCATTGGAGCACAATGACATTAAACTTATGGACATTGAACTTGCACGGGTCAGGGAAGACTTGAAGGTTGAAGATTATGAATCTGCATTTGCGGCTGGAGCCGAGCTTGGTGCAACAGATGTATTATCAAGTGTTTGGACCAAGGATAAGGAATTTGCATACAGGGAGTTTGCAAAAATTTGTGATTTGGCAGCAAAATATGATTTAAGAGTTAACCTTGAATTTGTAACATTTTCCGGGATACCTGCTTTGGACGGAGCTTTGGAACTTCTTGACAAAGTAGACAGACCTAATGCATACTTAATGGTAGATACCCTGCATGCCCACAGGTCCATGGTTGGTCCAAAAGACCTTGAAAAGGTTGACAGAAAGAAGTTCGGGTTTATTCATCTTTGCGACGGCCCCTTGGAGATTCCATCCCTGGAGGATCCTTCCATGATTGGCGTTGCCAGAGAAGGAAGGCTGTATACCGGAGAAGGTGAAATTGACATTAAGGGAATGCTTCTGGCTATGCCTGATAATCCTATATCAATTGAGCTGCCAAATTCCAAAGAAATGGCAGCAAGGGGAGCAGCAGGCCACGCAGCAAGATGTCTTGTAACCGCTAAAGAGTATTTTGCGAAAAATCAAATAGAATAGCATAAGCTGTTCAAGGAGGAAAACATGAATATTAACATTAATACGAGAATGATTGCATTGCTTGGAAAACCTTTGTCTCAGTCATATGCGGCAAGGATGCAGAATGCAGCCTACAAAGCTGCAGGAATTGATATGCTGTATTTCTACTCAGAAGTGGAAAATGACCACTTGCCTGATGTGGTAAATGGAATAAGATACATGAGTTTTGCAGGTTTTGCAGTTACAAAACCCAATAAGGTTGAAATAATGAAATATGTTGATGAAAAAGACCCCCTTTGCGAAAAGATGAATGCAAGCAATACAGTTGTCATACTGCCTGATGGAAGGCTGAAAGCCTACAATACCGACGGTATAGGATTTATCCGAGCATTAAAGGAAGAAATGCCGAATATAAATATAAAAGAATCAACATTTTTCTGTATTGGAGCTGGAGGCGCAGGAAGGGCAGTAAGCAGTGTATTAGCTTATTACGGAGCTAAAAAAATATATATTGCCAACAGGACATTATCGAAGGCTCAGGTACTGGTTGATGATATAAATAAGAATTTTGCACCTGTTGCTGAATTGGTTGACCTTAATGATGAAGCTGTGTTAAAGGACAAAATCAGGCAGTCGGATGTAATTATGAATAATACCGGGCTCGGCATGGTTACAAAGCTTGAAGAAACCCCCATACCCAAGGAATTTCTTAGTTCCGGTCAATTGTGTTTTGATGCAACCTATAATCCGGCGAAAACTCGTTTTCTTATTGAAGCCGAAGAAATGGGCTGCAGCATAATGAATGGTTTAGGGATGTCATTATACCAGGGGGCCGAACAGATTGAACTTTGGAGTGGAAAGGATGCCCCGATTGAAGTTATGCGGCAGGAGCTTATGAATATCCTTTCGGAGAAAAAATAAGCATAAGTATTGATTGACTTCCAACAAAAGGAGGAAACAAAATGTCTGCAATAAAATGGTTGGATGAGCACTTTGAAGAAGCCATTATGGTGGTTCTTCTGGCTCTTATATCATGTATTATGATGGCTCAAATAGTTGCCCGTAATCTTTTTAACTCAATGACCTGGCCTGAGGAATTCTGTAGGTATTGCTATATTTGGACAGTTTTTTTATCCCTGGGATATACGGTAAAAAAAGGCAATATGCTTAAGGTAGGCCTTGTAATGGACTTATTGCCCACAAAAGTAAGAAGGGCAATAGAAATTTTAGTTAACCTGATTATTCTGGCAATATGTGTGGTTTTTTTCAGGTATGCAATAACCTATACCGGTATAATCCATAAAACCGGACAGATTTCACCGGCAATGGGTATACCCATGTGGATGATGTATTTGTGTACTGTGACTGGATTTGGACTGGCTTCAATAAGGACAGCTCAGCAAGTAGTAAGCAACATAAGAAATTTCAATGTAAAAGCTGAAACAACCCTGGAAGCTACTTTAAAGGAAGCCATAGAAGAAGTGGAAACTACGGGAATCAAGATTGATGACGATTTAAAAAATTCAGGGGGTGACGAGTAATGGCTTTGTGGATATTCATAGTTTTTATGGTTGCTTTGGTATTTGCTGTACCCATAGCCATGAGCATGGTCCTTGGTGCTTTGACTCCGCTTTTTCTCGGCGGTACCGGCAGCTCAATACAGCAGCTTATAGCTAACAGCTTTTCAGGATCAGATTCAACCCCTATACTGGCAGTACCCTTATTTATCCTGGGTGGAGTGCTTATGGCTGAAGGAGGCATATCAAGGAGATTATTCAATTTCTTTGCTTACTTTGTAGGCGGTTTTACCGGAGGCCTGCCTTGTGCCGTAATATTAACCTGTTTGTTTTATGGAGCGATTTCCGGTTCCGGTCCTGCGACAACAGCAGCCGTAGGCTCCATGACAATACCGTTCTTAGTTGAAATGGGTTATAATAAAACCTGGGCAGCAGGAATGATTGCAACATCAGGAGGCCTTGGTGTAATTATCCCGCCCTCCATACCCTTTGTTCTCTACTCGCTGGCAACGGGTGTTTCCACAGGAGCACTTTTCCTGGGAGGCGTATTGCCGGGTATTGCAATAGGCTTAGGCATGATGGTTTATGCCGTGTATTATTGCAGGAAAAAGGGAGAGGACAGAGAGAAAATCGACAAAAAAATGAAGGAGCTCAGGGACAAAGGTTTATTCAAACTTTTTAAAGAGAGCTTTTGGGCATTGCTTTCACCGGTTATCGTGCTTGGAGGAATTTATTCAGGCTATGTAACACCAACAGAAGCTGCCTGTATTTCGGTGTTTTATTCTTTGTTTGTTTCATTGGTTATATACAAGTCATTTACATTTAAGGAAATAGTCCCCTTCCTGGCAAAAGCTGTGAAAACTTATGCACCTCTTTGCTTTGTTCTCGCATTTGCAATAGCATTTGGCAGAGTTCTGGCATTAGCTAAGGCACCTGTGATTATTGAGGGATTTATTTTAGACAACTTTACAACAAGCTTTACTGTATTGACTGGTATAGTAATTGTATTTTTACTCCTTGGTATGGTTATGGATACCGGCCCTGCCATAGTTATACTGGCACCGATATTACTGCCGGCAGTTCAAGCTTTGGGTGTACATCCCGTACATTTTGGCGTTATTATGGTTTGCTGCTTATCAATAGGATTGGCAACACCGCCATTTGGCTTGGACTTATTTGTGGCAGGAACTTTATCCGATACCCCTCCAATGACTGTTGCAAAAAAAGCTATGCCTTTTATAATTGCATTCGGCATAGTATTGTTTGTCATAACATATGTACCATGGCTCAGTCTTGCACTCCTGTAAAGGATTGAAAGAATAAATTAAAAAAAAGAAAGGAAGGAAAAAAATGAAAAAATTATTGATAGTATTGTTGATAGCAACAATGGTGTTGCTGCCCGCTTGTACCCAGCAGGCAGCACCTGAACCTGCTCCGCCAGTTGAAGAAGAGCCTGAACCATCAGAAGAAGAACCATCAGGCATTGATGCACTTGAACCTGTAGTTTTAAAGGGTGCTGACAATGCAGGAGTTGGGGCTGCAGCTCAGCTCTATGGTGAACTTGTTGCACAGAAGGTAAAAGATATTACCGGAGGTAAGCTTACTGTAGACTATTTTCCAAACAGCCAGTTAGGAAATGACCAGGAACTTCAGGGACAAATGCTTGCCGGTGATATTGATTTTGTAATATGTCAGACTGCACAAACCGTATCTTTCGTACCGGAAGTAGCTATATTTGACCTTCCTATGGTATTTGCAAAGTACGATGCAGCAACTATTGATTATGCATTGAACAAGAGCGATTTTACCGAAAAAATAAACCAGGCCTACCAGGCAAAGAATATGTACTGTTTGCACTTCCTGCAGGGAGGAACATTTAGAGAAACAACCTCTAACAAAAATATTCAGTCAATAGATGATTTCAACGGATTAAAGATAAGAACCATGGAAAACAAAAATCACATGGCATTCTGGCAGGCAATGGGAGCAGCACCTACACCGCTTCCATGGCCGGAGGTATATATTTCCTTACAGCAGGGATTGGTGCATGCACAGGAGAATGCTACAGATACTTGTGTAGGAGCTAATCTGCAAGAAGTTCAGGATTACCTGATTATGACCCACCATATACTGTACTGCAATCAGTTCTTGATCAATGCAGAAAAATTTGACAGTCTGGACCCGTTATACCAGGAAGCACTGCAGCAGGCTATTGATGAAGCAGCTGTAGAAATTGAAGCTCAGCTGACTCAAATTAACGCAGACAATAAACAGACGCTTATTGACGGCGGCATGGAATTAGTGGAGTTTGATGCAAGCTTTATTGACCAGGTATTGGATAAGGCAAAGGGTGTATACGAATCAGTAGGAAATGATATTGGACAGGACTATGTTGATTCGCTGCTTGAAGCACTTGAAAAATAAATCACTCCTGATTTATTTTAAGTTATAAAAATGGTAAATAAAACCGCCGGATTATCCGGCAGTTTTATTTCATTTAAGAGAGGTTATTATGGATACTGTAAGGGCAGGTCTTGCAGGTGCCGGTTATGCGGCACATCTGCACTGCGAAGCTTATAAAAGAGTAAGCGGTGTTAATGTGAGGCTGAAAACAATAGTTGATATAGATATAGAAAAAGCTGAAGAAATAAGAAAAAAATATAATTTTGAGAATGCGGTTAAAAGTTTTGACGAGCTCCTGAAAGATGATGAAATTGACCTTATAGACATTGTTACTCCTCCTTATCTGCACAAAGATATGATTATCAGGGCTGTGAATGCGGGGAAACATGTTATCTGCGAGAAGCCCTTGACAGGATATTTCGGAAAAGCAGGAGACAGTGAACCAATAGGGCTGATGGTTTCAAAGGAGAAAATGTTTAATGATGTTATACGTGAACTGGATGAAATCAAGGATGCTGTAAAGAAAAGCGGAAAACATTTCATGTATGCAGAAAACTTTGTTTATGCTCCAAATGTACAAAAAACAGCAGAAATCATCAGAAGCAAAAAAAGTAGAATTTTATTTATGAAGGGCGAAGAAAGTCTTAGAGGTTCAAGCTCGCCTTTGGCAGGCAGGTGGGATAAAACAGGCGGAGGATCTTTTATAAGAGTAGGCTGCCATCCTTTGAGCGGAATTTTGTGGCTTAAGCAGGAAGAAGCAAAAGCAAGAAATACTGAAATAAAAATAAAGAGCGTGTCTGCTGATATGGGATGTGTAAGCAAGAATCTTTCCGACCTGGAAAAAAAGCATCTGACTCTTGCTCCCGTGGATGTTGAGGATATTGCAGCTGTAACCGTTACATTTTCAGATGAAAGCAAGGCATTGATAATTGCAGCAGATAATTGTCTGGGAGGAACCAGAAATTATATCGATGTCTATTGCAATAACGGCTCAATGCTTTGCAATATTACTCCAACAGATATTTTACAGACATATTTTCTGGATGAAGAGGGTATGGATGATGTGTACATATCAGAAATGCTGCCAAGCAAGCTGGGGTGGAATAAGGTATTTATTGTGGATGAAGTGCTCAGGGGATACACATCAGAGCTTCAGGACTTCATGGAGTGCGCATCAATGGATAGAGAACCTTTGTCATCTATTGACCTGGCATATGATGCCATTAAAACAATATATGCCGCGTATTGGTCTGCAGAAGAAGGACGGAGAATTAATTTTTAAATTATAAGAAAGAATTAATAAATATATTAAAGAGCAATGAAGATAATTGAAGTATTGATTTATTAATTAAGGCACTCCACGTCAAAATTCGCAGGGTGCCTTTCTTTATGGATAGTATAAGTTTATTTCGTAATACTAAAATTATTTATAATAAAGTCTCTTATTTTAACAGCTGCAGGTGATGAATATTTGTCTGTCCAGCATAAATATATTTCCCTTACTAATGGCATTTTGCAGATTTTAACCGTATTGATATGCTTGTACATAGATGGAATTTCCGGAACTATGGAAACACCTAAATTCAGAGAAACAAATGAAATCACGGCATTACATTCTTCAGCTTCAAAAATAATATTTGGAGTAAAGTTTGACCTAGCAAATATGTCATCAACGGTAGACCTTAGAGAGCTGCTTTTGCTTAAGGCTACAAAGGGCTCATTAGCTAAATCAGAAACAGCAATGCATTTTTTGTGAGAAAAGGGGTGGCTTTTCGGTATGATAAGATAAAGGGGCTGCTCGAAAATTTTTACGCTTTTAAAGCCGTCATCAGGTTTTGGACAAATAGCCAGGTCTATTTTATTGGATTTCAAATCTTTTAACAACTGTTCACTTAAATTTTGCACCAATGAAAATTTGATATTTTTGTTTGAATCATTTTCATAGAACTTTTTAATCATTTCAGGAATAAATTTTGAACTCATGCTGTAAATATATCCAAGCGATACTTCCCCCGTGGAAGAATCGGCTAGGGTTTTCAGCATCATTGTGCCTTCGTCTAGGGTATCCAATGATTTTTCAACATATTTAAGAAACTGCTCCCCTGCATAGCTTAATTTTATACTTCTCCCGTTTCTTTCAAACAATTTGACATTTAATTCGTTTTCCAACTGGGATATTGAATAGCTTAAGCTTGGCTGAGCAATAAGAAGTATTTCAGCTGCTTTTGTATAATGTTGAACCTTAGCTAATACTCGAAAATAATACAACTGCTGCAATGTCATCTTAAACCTCCTAGTTCTCAATGATAATCAGCTTTTATAGTATTATAACAGATTAATTATAGAATGTCTCTATAAATTTGGAAATATTTTTAGATATCGGTTGATTGCTGTTGATTATGAATACAGTCTGCCAGCCCGTGGCATTGATATATTAAGTCAACATCAGTGTAATGGTGTACGTAACTGCGTAAACTCAAAAGTGAAATAGCATTACAATATCAATACAATAAACATTGAATCATTTTAGTTTTTATTATATAATGTTAATAACGTTTGCAGGAAATTCCATCGCGTCCCCTTAGTTTAAAGGTATGTCTACGGAGTTTGCCTTTGTAATGCAGTACATCAATCATGAAAGCAGGTTTGTCATGGAAAGTGCTAAGAAATATAAATATATGGGTTTTATTTTACTTCAAAGTGTAATTTACGGCTTCGGCAATCCGCTGACCAAAATTGCCTTTGAAAGCATCACTCCCTTTTGGAGTCTTGCAATCCGTTTCACAACAGCATTTTTGGTTTTTATGTTATTTTTCGGTAAGCGGATAATCGAATCTTTAAAAAGCGTTGAGCCTAAGGTTTATCTGCCTGCTAGCATATGCATGGCAGCGGCCTACATTACCTGCAATCTTGCATTGAACTGGACTTCTGCAACAAATGTAGGATTTTTAATGAGCTTGCCTGTGATTTTTGCACCTGTGCTTGCACTCTTTTTATATAAGGTTAAATACAGGCTCATACACATTCCTATACAAATTGTGGTGGTTATCGGCTTATATCTTCTATGCTTCGACGGAGAAAAACTGGTTTTCGGAAAAGGAGAGGTAACAGCATTAATTACAGCCCTGTCAATAGCAGGAGCACTGGTATTCGGTGAGGAATCCCTAAAGCAGCTGGATGCTGTGGCAGTATCTGCTGCCCAGGCAGGCATAACTGCTTTAATAAGCCTGCCCTGTGCATTGATTTTTGAAAGCATAGAGGTTTTAAGCCGGGTAACCCTGCCTGCATGGTTAGTGGTTTTGTATCTTGCGATATTTTGTACCAATATTGCCTACATGCTCCAAAATACAGCCCTAAAACACATATCAGCAGCAGCTGTGTCGATGCTTCAATGTACCCAGCCCATTCTGACGGCAATAATTTCTTATTTTATTCTAAGAGAAAAGCTCAGCACTTTAGGAGTTATAGGTGCTGTAATAATAATCATGTGTATAATTGCAGAAAATATAATAACTGCTAAAGAACAAGCCCCTTCCGAAAATCTTGTCTTAAAATAATAGTAATTTTTTCATCCCCTTATGTATAGCATATATAGGGGGGATATTTATGTTTATAAGAAGAAATCAGCTTTATATTATCATTGCAGTTATAGTTTTTTTGATGGCTGCATTTATTATTTATTCCATTTACAATAACGATAATTCAAAAGATGAAAGTAAAGATGTAATAGTATTGGTTGAGGATTTTGGAAGCACTCTTAAAAATGTGTCGCTTTTGGCTCCCAGAGACTTGGTTATAGAAGCAATAGAAGCCAATTACAGTCCTTATGTAACTGATGAGCTTATGCAAAGCTGGCTTGCTCATCCAAGGAGGGCTCCCGGGAGAACTACATCAAGCCCCTGGCCTGAACGTATTGAAATCACAGAAGTTGTAAGGCTGTCTGAGGGTGAATTCTCTGTAAAGGGCAGAATTGTTGAGGTTACAAGCTCAGAAGCCGGAGGTGGGGCTGCCGTGTACAGACCTGTTGAACTGATTGTAAGAAAAGTTGGAAACAAGTGGCTGATAGATGATATAAGAGTCGGTAATTATGAATGATTATTTTAATTGAATATAAGCTAAGGGCATGCTGAAAAAAACAACATGCTTTTTTTCTTGTCAAAATAGTGATATTTGATATAATGAATAAAATCAATAAAGTAAGGAGCATTTATGGATAAGGTAACTTTATGGACCAGGCAGGATAAAAGAAGCTATGATAATTTGGAAAAAGACGGCGTAATCAGAATAACCAGGGGGCATTTGGAGGAAAAATTCGACCTTATATCCGACCATATTATTTATTTGTATAAATGGTTTGTGGATGAGGCAGAAAAAAGAGTTCCAAAACCGGAGGGCGTGGAATTTCCCATATGGTGCTCCATCAGTGAGGAATATATGCTGAGACCTACCTTATATGAAATTGTGTATGTTTTGGAAGTTGATAAATCCGACATAGTGTATTTTGACGGTATGAAATGGGATTATGTATTAAACCATCACTATGTTCCCAAGGATGAAAAGGATGCTGAAGAATATTTGAAGGATATAGAAAGCAAAGGCTATAAAAATTCTTATTCATTTATTGACGAAAAAACAGCCCATTTTTATCCTCATGAAAGAAAAAGGGTGATGGACAGCTGGGCTAGAGTTTTTGAAATTGATAAATGGGATATATTCAGAATTCAGGCAAATATCTGGGAAATTCGTCCTGAAATGATAAAAGACATATTAAGGGTGGATTCTTAATACACAAAATCCACAGTTACATTGGCTTCCACCTTTATGGTTCCCGGCATTATGGGAGTAGCGGCAAATTCCCGCTGAACAGGAAAAGGCATTGCCGTGTTTTCCACAATATTAACAGGAACAGGAGTTGTAGATATTCCTAAATTCACGGCTATTGACTTAGCTTTTTGTATTGCATTACCGATTGCCATATTCAGAGCCTGCCGGTAATAGTATTCTCTGTTTGATACATCAAAGGTTATCAAATCCACAACATTCGAGCCCGCATTCACTGAAGCATCGATAATAGAGCCTGCAGCTTCCAGATTATTCGTTCTTATTTCTAAAATATTCCTGACAGAAAAGCCTCTGTCAATCTGCCTTCCTTCAACATAATCATAAACCTTGTCGATAGAATACTGAGCTGTCTTTATGTCTGTAACTCCCATCCTTTGAAGTGTCTGAATAATAGACTGGCTTATTCTTGCGTTCTCTGCCTGTATTTGAGAAAGATTTTCTCCTGTAGTCTGAACACCTAAACGAATTAATACAGTGTCAGGAGCTATATCCATCTCTCCATTGCCTGTCAGTGTCATAGTTTTATTATGTAGGTTGCTTTCCGCTGAATACCTTGTCATAAATAATTTCCCCTTTATTATTATTTTTTGATTTGATATCAATATATATATATGAATTATTAAAAAATATGTTATTTAAATTATTAGATCAGCAAACAGGGTTAGGGCATCTTTCATATATTAACTAATTATAATCTATTTTTAATGAAATACTATTAAAATTATGTTAAAATATTATAAAATATATGATTTGGAGGGGAATTATGAAATTTTTATGGACTACGCTGCTGGTAGATAATATGGATGAATCCTTGAAGTTTTATGAAGATATAGTGGGTCTTAAATTAGCTGACAGATTCCAGGCAGGACCGGGGATGGAAATATCCTTTTTAGGTGAGGGGGAAACAAAGGTTGAACTCATATGCAGTGAGAAGTTAAAAAAACTGGATGCAGGAAACCGGGTTACATTGGGTTTTAAAGTTGAATCACTGGATGAAAAGATTAACTTTATTAAGGAAAAGGGCATAGATATAATAACAGGTCCTGTTCAGCCTAATCCTGTATTAAAATACTTCATAATAAAGGATCCAAACGGGGTAAAAATTCAAATTGCTGAGCAAATGGCTTAAGTAAAATCACATAATAAGGATGTTTGTTTTGAGAGATATAGTTAAAAAGGATTTAAATAAATTAGAAAAAAAAGAAAAGAAAATTTTAAACAGCAAAAAAAGCATTATTGATAAAAACCTGGAACCTCTGGTTGACAAGGTGGAATCCTATGTGCCTGAAGGATTGAAGGAAACTTTGGACAAAGCCTTTTGCAATGCTTTTAAGTTCGTTTTTGAAAAGGGAACCAGGGTTATCGAGAAATCCTACAATAAAAAGAAAATTCAGTCTAATCACAACACCCATGATTTTTCATTCAGGAGCATAAAAAACAGAAGAACAATGAAGAAAATTGATAAGCATGCTCAAAAAAGCAATTTTATCAATACTTCAATCTCAACCATAGAAGGGGCAGGACTGGGTTTTTTAGGCATGGGAATTCCGGATATACCTTTGTTTACTGCCATGATTTTGAAAACAATATATGAAATATCACTAAGCTACGGCTATTTGTATGAGCTGGATGATGAAAAAGTGTATATTTTAAATTTAATAAATGCTGCATTAACTACCGATGACGAGCAAAAAAAATACAATAAAAGAGTTGATGCCATATCCCATAATATAGACAATAATTATGGAATGGATTATGATATGGATAAAGAAATAATCAGAACATCAAAAATATTGTCCGATTCCATGCTTACATCAAAGTTTGTCCAGGGAGTAGCAATTGTGGGAGTAGTGGGAGGCATAGCAAATTACAGAACTATAAATAAAATCAGCAAGTATGCTTCTATTAAGTACAAAAAAAGATATCTGGGACAGTGGGGACGGTCCTAGAGTGTCCCACAAGGAGTAATTAATGAAATACAAATGTTTAATATTAGACCATGATGATACAGTGGTTAAAAGTACGCCTGCAATACACTATCCTTCTTTTGTAGAAGCTTTAAAGTCCCTTAGACCTAAAGTTGAGCTAAGCCTTAATGATTTTGTTAACTATTGTTTTGCTCCGGGATTTGTAGAGCTTTGCACAGATATATTGAAATTTAATGAAACAGAGCAGGAATACCAGTATAAAATATGGAAGAATTACGTCAATGAAAATTCACCGGACTTTTATCCCGGTTTCCCTGAATTAATCAAAGACTATAAAAGTTCAGGAGGGATAATATGTGTTGCAACTCATTCGGAAAGCAACCATATCATCAGAGATTATACCTTGCATTGCTTCGGCATAATTCCGGATTTGATATTTGGGTGGGATATGGAGGAGAGCAAGAGAAAACCAAGCCCTTATCCTATTATTGAGACTATGAAAAGCTTAAATTTGAAAAATACAGAAATGCTTGTTTTGGATGATTTAAAGCCGGGACTTACCATGGCAAGAAGCTGCAACGTTGAATTCGCAGCGGCAGGATGGTCTCATGGAGTTCCTGAAATAGAAGATTACATGAGAGATAATTCAGATTATTACTTTTCAACGGTGGATGAATTTAGAGAATTCATCCTTGGTTAAATTGCTATGACGTAAAACTAAGCTTTAGTGGGAATTGTTACCGTCAAGGAAGGAATTAATATGAAAAAGAAATTTCTTATTGTTTTATTGTGTATTGCGGCAATGTTTGCTTTTATGCCGTCCTCAGCATATGGAGATGTCGGGCCTAAACCTTCCGTAATAGTAAATTTTGAAGGTCTTCAAGGAAAAACATATTATACGACCTTGTTGTCTGAAACATCTTCAACAGGTCCTTACAGTGCGGTAGGAAATTTTGAAAGAGACCAAAGACGTGCAAAAGATGAGGAAGACTATGAAATCTGGAAAAAGTTCGTTGATTACCAGGATGAAGACGGTTATTATTTTTTGCAGTATTTTAGAGATTGTACAGAAACTCAAGAATTCAAATGGACTTACTATCCACCGCAGAAGTTTAAAATCTTACTGTATTTTCCTGAATTTGACAGCTTTGCAACAAGTGATATCTATGAGCGGTATGCCTTTGCCTCTTATTATACAGTTGATGCAGGAAATATGGAACTTACTCCATTGACAGTGCATGAGGGAATAACAGCAGAAAAAAGTTATAATTTCACCAGGGAGATTATTTCCCTTTTTCTTAGAATTATTGCAACCATAGCAATTGAAATTCTTGTTGCCCTTCTATTTGGCTATAGAGCAAAGAAACAGCTCCGTATTATTTTAATAACCAATATTGCAACCCAAACAATTCTTAATATTATGCTTAATACGGTCAATTACTATTATGGAGGTCTGGCATTTTTATTAAGTTATATATTAGCTGAAATTATTGTGTTTTTAATTGAAGCCGGCGTGTATGCCAGCTTTCTCACCAAGGACGGCACCGGCAGGCTGACCAGGAAAAGTTATGCAGTATTGTATGCATTTGTAGCTAATGCAGTATCTTTTTACCTGGGGTTTCAAATAGCCAGGCTTATACCGGGAATATTTTAGTAAATTGTATAGGGTTTTTTGTTATTGATAGAAAAAATATTATTTGATATACTTGTTGATGATAGAATATTTGGCTGTTAGAAAGGCGGAAGAACTATGTCCGATGAAAAATTATTGCTTTCAAACCTTAATACCATGGAAGCAGAAATAATTATATCAAAATTAAAATCATACGGAATACCTGCTTTAAAAAAGACAAAGGGCACCGGCGAACTGATGGAAATATACACAGGTGTGAACATGTATGGAATAGATATTTATGTTCCTGAAGAAATGGCTGAATTGGCAGAAGAACTTTTAAAACCGGGAAATGAACAGAAATAGCCTTATAATAAAATTCAAAATCTGGCTGCAAATCGCTTTTTTGTCGTTAGCTTAATTCTTGTGCATTGTATTTTTTTATTGGACTATTGATTGATTTAAAAAAAAGCATATCAAATAACAAATAAATAAGGGGCGGAAAAAATAATGAGCAAAGAAGTTTTTTTGTTGATTTTAATAGCTGTTTTATGTGTAGTGTTAATATATGTAGCAAAAAAGAAAACCAAATATTTTGGTCCCATGCTTGCT
>JAGOIH010000016.1 GCA_017995755.1 Sedimentibacter sp.
GCAAAAATAAGAAAAGCTCTTGGCTTAATGATAGACAGAACATACATTGTTGAAGAAATAGGTCAGGCAGGTCAGGTTCCTGCAGCAGGTTTCGTTGCAATGGGTCTTTTGGAGCCGGACGGAGCAACAGAATACATTGCAGTAAACGGTCCTAACAGAGACGGAAAAGGCTACTACAGTGTTGACCCCAATGATTATGAAAAGAATTCAAAAGAGGCAATTGCATTGCTGAAAGACGCTGCTGAATCATCCAAACTGTTTACAGTTGACGATGCAGGCAAAGTATCGAGCGAATTCCCGACAGTTGCTTATATTACAAACGTTGGAACAGGTCATGAAAGAATAGCCGAATATCTTCAAGCTACTTTCGCATCTTATGGAATCAATATGACAATTGAAAAACAAGAGTGGGGAACATTCCTTCAAACTCGTAAACAAGGAAATTATTCAGTTGCAAGAAACGGCTGGTTAGGTGACTACAATGATCCTATATCATTCCTTGATATGTGGATTACAACAAGCGGTAACAACGATTCACAGTTTGGCAAGGGTGAACATGCTAATTATGCAGGATACACTTACAAAGGTGAAGGCGGAAAAACATGGGCTGAGTCTTATGACAAGATAATAAATGAAGTAAAAGCTTCCAAGGATGCAGTAGAAAGATTTAAATTAATGCATGATGCTGAAGACATATTGATGTCAACAGGCGCTATAACACCTATTTATTACTACACAGATATTTTCATGATGAGCAAAGATCTTGACGGTGCTTTTGCAAGCCCGCTAGGATACAAATACTTCATGTACTCATCTGTAGCTGAATAAGCTGACAGAAAAATTAAAGCCGGGAGAAATCCCGGCTTTTTTACTTTTGCAGAGTATATTCTTTTATTTTGTTAAAAAGCTGTCTTGTGCTTATCTCCAGCTGTCTTGCCGCTTCTGCCACGTTGCCGCCGGTTTGTTCCAGGACCCATTGCAGATACTCGGCTTCAGCTTCAGATTTATACTGTTTAAAAGGAATTATCTTGTTAAATTTATTTTCGGTTGAACTTCTTTTATTCGTCTCGTATTTCTTGTGTATGTTATACAATATAGGTATTCCTTCCTTGGTAACTAGTCCATCATTGGATAATACAACCATTCTGTCTATGATGCTTTTCAGTTCTCTGATATTTCCGGGATAGCTGTAACTTTTTAAAAATTTGACTGCTTCATCATCAATATGATGTATTTCTATATTGTTTTCCTTTTGAGAAAGATTGAGGAAATAGGTCACCAGATCATCAAGATCTTCCTTTCTTTCTCTTAGAGGAGGCACATTTATCACTATTGAGCTAATTCTGTAGAAAAAATCTTCCCTTAATGCAGATTTCATAACATCATCAACCAAATTTCTGTTTGTTGCAGATATAAGCTTGAAGTCAATAAGCTTTTCCATATTGCTGCCTAAACGCTCTACTTTTTTTGTTTCCAGAACCCTTAACAGTTTTACCTGAGTGGTCATATTAATTTCTCCGACTTCGTCAAGGAATAAGGTGCCGTTGTTTGCAATTTCAAATTTGCCTTGCTTTGATTTCATAGCCCCGGTGAAAGAACCCTGTTCGTAACCAAACAACTCAGATTCCAAAAGGGATTCTGTGTAGGAGCTGCAGTTTACTGCCACAAAGTTATTTGTACACCTGGAACTGCATATATGTATGTACTTTGCTGCTACTTCCTTGCCTGTGCCGGATTCGCCGGTTAATAGAACATTAGCATTTGATTTTGCAACCTTTTCACATTGTGACAGCATTTTGAGATAGCCTTCATTCTTGCTGTGCAGCATGAATTCGCCGGCAAATTTTTCTCTTAACTTTATTTTGTCGTTTTTATCATTGTATAGATTTATAAGTATGCTTGTAAGGGAGGTTATTTCACTGTTCAAATCTATATAAGAAACAGCTCCCTGGCTTGCAGATTTACTTTCCTGTCTATAGGAAGGAGCAGAGGATGTAATGATTACATCGGTCAGGGGAAAAGAACTTGTGAAACTTCTGATTGAAAATTCATTGGTAAACAATTCATAATCTGCAATAAAAAAGCTATACTCAGCATTGTCAAGCTCCTTGTATGCATTTTCAGCCCCCAGGCAATAGCTATAGTCAAGGGCAGCTTTTTTTACAAATGAGCTGAGTGAGGTTATGTAAAGCTTATCATTACCTGCAATTAAAATTTTCATATTGTTCATAAAATCCTCCAATATTGTAATAATTATAATACATGAAAAAATATTCACGGTCAAGAATTTTATTTCTCTATCAACGAATTTTTCTTATTAATTTTTTACCGACTGATGGTTTGATAGTATTGTTTTATATTGAGTTATCAATACAAAAAGTATTTTAAAGCATGTCCAAATCTTGGTATGATTTTTGCTAGTTAAATAACAAACAACAGAAAGGGGGTTTAAATGGGCAAAACTATTGTAACTAACAATTCAAAGGTTTACAACAAGTATAAAGATTTATATGAGCTTGTATATTTGGAGGATGGTAATTATACAGATGTTTTGTACAATACAAGAGACTTTATCCACAAAGGTTTTAAGCTTTTAACCCATCCCATGGCCGGGAGCCTTAAACCAAATCAAACACCATATAAATCTGTCATTGTAGAAATGTGCGGTAAAACAGATTATGAATCTGTAGAGCTTATTGAAAACAGCATAGACGCAGCATTAAAGTTTTTAAGCATCAAAAAAACACCAGATTGGAATGAAAAGATTTTAAATGATTTCAAGACAGTGGATTTATCTATTATTGAAAATGTTGTAAAAAACCCTATGTTTAATATGCACAAATAAAGGTAATACTAAAATGAAAAAAATGAAGGAGGTACAAATTTGAAGTTAGAATTAGGAAAGATTAACATCAATGATGTTCAATTCGGCGACAAAACTGAAGTAGTAAAAGGCACGCTTTATGTTAATAAGGATGAAATAATAAAGCTTGTCCTCCAGGACGAAAGAATAATTAAGGCTGATGTTGAACTGGCGAGACCCGGAGAATCTGTAAGAATAGCTCCGGTCAAAGACGTTATTGAACCAAGGGTAAAGGTTTCAGGGAGCGGAGCAATGTTTCCCGGAACGATTAACAAGGTAAAACAGGTTGGAAGCGGCAGAACACATGCTTTAGTCGGTGCTACCGTAATAACATGCGGCAGAATAGTCGGCTTCCAGGAAGGCTTGATTGACATGTCAGGTCCGGCAGCTAAATACTGTCCTTTTTCAGAAACAAATAATGTGGTTGTTGTGATAGAACCGGCTGAAGGTTTGGAAACTCACGACTATGAAGCAGCAGGAAGAATAGCAGGACTTAAGGTTGCAGCCTATGTAGGCGAAGCAGGAAGAAATGTTGAGCCTGATGAAGTGGTTGTATATGAAACTAAACCTATTTTAGAGCAGGCTAAACAATATCCTGACCTGCCAAAAATAGGATATGTCCATATGCTTCAATCACAAGGACTTCTCCATGACACATATTATTACGGTGTTGATGCAAAGGTTATGGTTCCTACATTTATGTATCCTACAGAAATAATGGACGGGGCTATTGTAAGTGGCAACTGTGTTGCACCATGTGACAAGGTAACTACATTCCATCATTTAAACAATCCTGTAATTGAAGACTTGTACAAGCGCCATGGTAAAGACTTAAACTTCATGGGTGTTGTCTTGACCAACGAAAATGTATTTTTGGCAGACAAGGAAAGATCATCAGACATGACTGCTAAACTTTGTCAATGCTTTGGATTTGACGGTGTTCTTATAACAGAGGAAGGCTATGGCAATCCTGATACCGACCTTATGATGAACTGCAAAAAAGTGACTCAAAATGGTGTAAAGGTAGTCTTGATTACAGATGAATTTCCCGGAAGAGACGGAAAATCCCAGTCCTTGGCGGATGCTGTTGAAGAAGGCGACGCATTAGTTTCTTGCGGAAATGGAAATGTTATAGTTTATTTTCCTCCAATGGAAAAGGTAATAGGCACACTGGATTTCGTTGAAACCATGATAGGCGGATATGAAGGAAGCTTAAGGGCGGATGGAAGCATAGAAGCAGAGCTTCAAATAGTTATTGCATCAACAATTGCAAATGGCTACAACAAGCTGGCTGCCAGAGGATATTAAGGAGGGCGTCATGAGTAAAGTAAAAGTAATACACTATATAAATCAATTTTTCGCTCAGGTAGGCGGCGAAGAAATGGCTGATTATGAGCCGGAAATCAGGGAAGGCATAGTAGGTCCCGGACTTGCACTTCAACAAGGGCTTGGTGAGGACTATGAAGTTGTTGCTACTGTAGTATGTGGAGACAACTACTTTGGAAGTCATCTTGAAGAAGCGAAACAAAGAATTTTGGATATGATTAGACCCTACAATCCACAGCTGTTTGTGGCAGGACCTGCCTTTAATGCCGGAAGATACGGCGTTGCATGCGGAACAATAGCAAAGGCTGTTGAAGATGAATTCAACATTCCGGTAGTAACTGGCATGTATGTTGAAAATCCGGGCGTTGATATGTTCAGAAAAGATCTCTACATCATTTCAACAGCAAATTCAGCTGCAGATATGAGAAAATCAATGCCTAAAATGGCTAAGCTGGCTAAAAAGCTTGTAAACAAAGAAGAAATATTATCACCTGCCGAAGAAGGCTATGTTGAAAGAGGAATCCGCGTGAACTATTTCAATGAAAGAAGAGGCTCAGACAGAGCAGTTGATATGATTCTTCAAAAAATCAAAGGCCAACCATATGTGACAGAATATCCCATGCCTGCATTTGACAGAGTAGCTCCTAACCCTGCCGTTAAGGATATATCAAAGGTAAAGGTAGCTGTTGTAACATCAGGAGGAATCGTTCCTCAAGGGAATCCTGACAGAATAGAATCATCAAGTGCAACAAAATACGGTATTTATGATATTACCGGCATGGAAGAAATGACAAAGGACAAGTTTATGACTATCCACGGAGGATACGACAGAGCATATGTTACCGAAAATCCAAACCTGGTTGTTCCATTAGACGTTCTTCGCGAAATGGAAAAAGAAGGAGTAATTGGAGAACTGGCAAATTATTTTGTTACAACAACCGGAACAGGAACATCAGTAGGAAATGCAAAAGGATTTGGAGAAAAATTCAGCAAAAAGCTTGTTGAGGATGGAGTTGGAGCTGTTATCCTCACATCCACGTGAGGTACCTGTACACGTTGCGGCGCAACGATGGTAAAAGAAATTGAAAGAGCCGGCATACCGGTAGTTCATATGTGTACAGTTGTTCCGATATCATTAACTATTGGAGCAAACAGGATAATACCTGCTGTTGGAATTCCTTATCCTTTAGGTGATCCAAATTTGGGAGAAGAAAAGAGCAAGAAGCTGAGAAGGACCCTTGTTGAAAGAGCTTTAAGGGCATTACAGACAGAAATATCCGAACAAACTGTTTTTGAAGAATAAGAAACCAAAAATTTAACCAATTAATGTGCTTAGCACATTAATTGGTTATTACATCATGATTTTAAGGAAGGTATAATATGGATAAAGGCAAAGGATTTGTGAGTATTAAAAGAGTTATAATAATGGGCGGTGCTTTCATCGGTCTCTTGATAGGTTCCGGCTTTACTACAGGCCAGGAAATTATGCAATACTTTGTTTCATTCGGAAACATGGGTTATGCAGCAATAATTATGATGTTTGTATTATTTGTGTATGTGGGAAGCAGTTTTGTAGCAGTTGGCTATGAACAAAAGTTTGATGAACCCAAAAATATTTACCAATATTATTGCGGTAAATATATAGGAACATTTTTTGATTATTTTTCGGTAATATTCCTTTTCATGTCTTTCTGGGTAATGGTTGCCGGTGCAGGAGCTGCATTTAACCAGCAGTTTGGACTTCCCAATTGGGTTGGAGGAGTTGTAATGGGCACAGCAACCCTCATTACATTATATTTTGGATTTAGCCGCTTAGTTGATATTATAGGCTCAATTGGTCCTGTAGTTTCGGTTTTGGCAATACTACTGGGTATTGCAGGAATAATGATGCATCCTGAAGGTGTATCTACCTTTTCAACACAGGTGCCGGCATTGGTTGAAAGCGGAACTGTGCTGCAGGCAGGGACTAACTGGTTTATGGCATGTGCTTCATATGTGGGATTCTGCATGATGTGGCTGGCTGTTTTCATGACAAACATGGGCTCTACGGCAAACAGCAGAAGAGAAGGCATTTATGGAGCTATTTTTGGTTCTTCATTGTATTCAGTCGCTGTATTGCTTCTGATGTTAGGATTAGGTGCAAACTTACAAGAAGTTGCAGGTGCACAAATTCCGGTATTGATACTTGCGAAAAAAATATCCCCTACTTTAGCGATTATTTATACTGCAATTGTTGTTACGGAAATTTATACAACAGCAGGTCCCCTGCTGTGGACACCTGTAAAGCGTTTTGCTCCTGATGAAAAAAGCAGCCGCTATCGTATGCTGCTGCTGGTTCTTGGAGTGATCGGCATTTTTGTGGGCCTTAGAGTTTCTTTTGCCAAGTTAATCAATGTTATTTATGTAATCAACGGGTATGTGGGATTCATGATGCTCTTTTTGATGATAATTACAGACGTAAGAGTGCGCATACTCAAAAATTACACCCCTGCCATTGTAACTGAACTAAAGACAAAGTAACACCAATTAAAATATACGTTGAACACTCAAGAATTATAGCCGGGAGAAATCCCGGCTTTTTTAGTTCTCCTGCACACGACCTAATGACCTGCCCAATTTTTTATATCGCGCTTACCTGTCTATTTATTTTTTTTGTTTTATATAGTATAATAGTTGAAAACCATAAGTATGGGAAATACTCACTAATATCCGTGGATATCTTGTGGTAAAAAGAATCAGGAGACTTTTATGAAATACAAGATGATAGTACTTGATTTGGATGGAACTCTTCTAAATGACGAAAAAACAATAAGTGATAAAAATGCTTATATACTTGAGGAACTTCATAAACAAGGGATACATATTGTTATTGCAACCGGTAGAAATTATTATATGGCCAGAATTCTCATTGATAGGATAAAAACAACAGAGCCTGTAATTTTAGCGAATAACGGAGCGGTTGTAAGGCGTTATATAAATGATGAGTTTATTGAAAGCAATTATTTGGACTTTTCGATATTTGAAAAAATATACGAATTAGGTATAAAGCAGAATTTAAATCCCGTAATTCATGTTGATGAATACCATCAAGGATATGACCTAATCTACGAATGTGAAGACTACGAAAAGGCCTACCTGGGTTATATAAAGAAGGATTACGGCAGGGCAAGAAATACAAAGTTTCAGAAAGAAGCCATTAGTAATATATTGTCGGTCTGCTACTTCAATGAATATGAAAAACTATTAAAATTTAAAAAAGAAATTGAAAAAATACCCGGTGAATTCAATGTAATACTCAATCAGAACCTTAAAAGCCTTTCTCTATTAGAGCTACTGAATATTAACGGATGCAAATGGTGCGCCTTAAAAAAATATATTGACGGCCTTGGAATAGATAAAAGTCAAGTGGTTGCCATAGGAGATGACAATAACGACATTGAGCTTATTGCAAACTCAGGCCTTGGAATAGCCATGAAAAATGCAACCGGAGGCTTAAAGGATGCTGCGGATTTAATCTCACGATTTTCAAACAATGAATCCGGAGTATATTATGAATTGTCAGAAATATTCGAATTTAAATAAAAATATAAAAGCTTTGTACATATTTTCATAACTCCTAAAATATAATGTATTAATATAATGCAATATTGAGGAGGAAATATGAGAATTATTACTGCAATAGCTTCAATTCTTATAATAATAGGAGCTTTAAACTGGGGTTTGTACGGAATATCAAAAATTGACATAGTGGAAAGCTTATTCGGAGGCTGGAAGAATAAATTTGGAAGGATTGTTTATATTTTAATTGGTATTGCCGGATTATATTCATTGTTGTATGTAATATTTGCTTGATTTTTTACAGACAAAAAACATGCCGCTTATGGCATGTTTTTGTATGTCTGCAAAATGGATCTACTTAAATGGTGCCATTTTTGCCATTTTGCCCATCATGCGGCTGTGCTGCCAATTGCTTGAAACTAGTTCAGCAGAGCCTAAAGCAATATTTGCCAATCCAAATCCAATAATGCCGTTTCTGTAAGATTCCGGCAAATTTGTGTTTCTCAAAGCAACTCCTGTTGCAGTAACAACGGTCCCTAAAACTGCGGGAACAATGCCATCTTTTATTTGCATATGAAGCCTCCTTTATTTAAATTTGTATTCTTATTATTTACATTAAAGTGTAAAATAATTTTATAAATTAATGGTAATTTTATTGATTAATTCAATTTGCTTAATTATAATAAAAAATAAAATCCGTTATAAAAAGGTAAAATATGAAATTATATAATAAATATTCTGATTATTTAAAATCAAAATATGGAGAAAAGGTTTATAAGCTTCCGGTTAATCTTCCCTGTACCTGTCCAAACAGGGACGGAACTTTAGGTTACGGAGGCTGTACATTTTGTGCTGATGCAGGAACCGGTTTTGAAATGCTTGACAGCTCCTTAAGCGTTAAAGAACAGTTAATCAGAAATATGGCCTATATCAAAAAAAAATACAAGGCTGAAAAATTCATAGCTTATTTTCAAAATTATACAAATACTTATATGGAAACGGAAAGGTTCAAAAATTATATAAATGATGCATTAATGGATGACATTGTGGAAATAGCAGTATCTACCAGACCTGACTGCATATCTGATGAAAAACTTAAATTTCTTTATGAAATTAAAGAGTTCCAAAATGTCAACATAACAATTGAACTGGGTCTTCAGACAGCAAACTATCACACTTTGCAGGCTATTAACAGAGGTCATAGCTTAGCGGAATTTGTTGATGCCGTATTAAGGTGCAAGGGGTATAATCTTGAAATTTGTGCACATGTTATACTAAACCTGCCGGGAGATACAATTCTGGACACAGCTGAGACGGCAAAAATACTATCGGTTTTAAAAGTTGACCAGGTTAAAATTCATTCTCTATATATAATGGAAAATACTATAATGGGAGAATTATATAAAAATAATGAAATTACAATTATATCCAAGGACGAATATGTAGAAAGAGTTGTTGTTTTTCTTGAACATTTACATAAGGATATTGCTGTACAAAGATTGGCGGGTAGGGCACCAAAGGAAAATTCCCTGTTTGTAAACTGGGGTATGAGCTGGTGGAAGATAAAGGATGAAATTCTGAATAAAATGGAGTCTGAAAACAGGTATCAGGGAAGTAATAATAAATTTAACAAATTGTAAAATCCAAAAATAAATAGTGTAAACATTTACAACATGTGGTACAATATAGTTGTAATTTACTTTTATAAAAAAGATTGGAGTGTGATTATTATGGTTCAATTGGTTTGTGGTCATAGCGGTACAGGCAAGACAAGAAGGATGATTGAAATGGCAAACAAGGCTATAGACAAAATTCACGGCAGCATGGTTTTTTTAGAAGCAAATAACAGACACATATTCGATTTGGATTACAGGATAAGATATATTAACACTAAAGAGTTCGGGCTGACTAATGATGTAGAGTTCCAGGGTTTCGTATGCGGGGTAATTGCTACTGATTACGACATAGAACAGGTATACATAGACGGTTTATACAAAATAGCTAAGTCAGGAATAGAAAAATTAGAATCTGTAATAGAAAGGCTAGATTATTTATCAAAAACATTTGATGTCAATTTTATAATAAGTGTAAATCATGATATTGAAGATATTCCAGAAGGATTGAGAGATAGAGTTATTGATTAATGCGTGCCGCCGGTTAAACCGGCGGCTTTTATATTCCTTAATTCTGCGTTCCCTCGCATACAGTATTAACTCTTGCTAAAAAAGCTTTTTTCTGTTAGAATAAATATTGTACTAAAATTGGAAAGAGTGATTTCATGAATTATTTTAAAGCAAAAAACACAATATTCGATGATTTTTTCGAACACAGAGATATGCTTATAATTCAGCATATGAACGGGGACATAAATAAGAAGGAATACCTGGAGCTTAATTATAAATATATGCTTGAAAAAAATATTAAGCCCTTTCAGCGCATTGACAGCTTTGAAAAAGGAATGTACAACTATCAGTATTACAATATGATGGCAAAATACCACCGCATGATAGCACAGGAAATCAAGGATAAGGGAAAGCACATAAGCTATTATTCTAAATATGTAAATGAAGCAGATTATTATTACAATGAAAAGGATAAAACAAGTTTCCGCCTCTTAAGGTTTCTTCAATTCGAAAATGTGGAAGCATATTTTATAAAAATGGAATCATCAATTCTGGAAGGCAAGCTTTACGAAATAGTCTTAAAGGACTATGAATATGCGGTACTTCATTCTAAAAGCCTGTGGCTTCTGGAAGTTTTAAAAAAAGAAAAAGTATTTACAGAAAAAAGGAAGAGATCAGTTATTGATTATTATGTAAATCAACGGTATTAAGGAAGCAGACATACATTCATGGCAAATAAGCCTGTGCGGTAAATCAATTAAGGAATGTCCCAACAGTATAAGTATGACTTAGCATTAAAAAACAGCTCGCGGGCTGTTTTTTTAATAAGCATTTGCAATTATCTTAATAACATCATCAAGAGGTGTTCCTAATTCAATATCAAAAGTTCCGCTTTGCAGTCTTGTATCAAGATTGAGTTCAACGCAGCGGGTAAGGAATTCTTCCTTGCTTTCTATTAAATTGTTATTTAGCAGAATTTCTCCTATTTTCGAAGGGTATGAACCTTGAGGTATGGTAATTGTAGCAATAATTCCTGAAGGAATTTCTTCCGCCGGCTCCTCTTCTACCGGCTCAGGTTCTTCCTCTGCCGGCTCATTTACGATGGGCAGGTCCGGTATCATTTCCTTATCTATTCCTCTGCTGAACAATAAATCGAATCTCCAGGCCAGTATTACCGTCATAACCGCAACTACGACAATGATCAATCCGTAGTCGGTTATGTTATATATAAAGTCTCTAATTGCATTAATAATCTTTTTAAGAATTTTCATTTGTCACCTCTTACCTTATTGCTCTTTTTATTTTAGCACAAAAATCCCGCAGGTACAATAACCACATTTAATAATTAATTGAAAAATTTGCAAATTACATATACATTAATAAAAATTTTGGGTATAATGTATGGGGACACACCTTTATTATTGGGATAGTCTTTGAGGGTAGAGGAATGTCCCCAAATTGAGGGGGACACACCTTCATGGAGGGAGAAAGATAAAGATACGGGGACACACCTTCATGGGGGGGAAGTAGATAAAGGTATGAGAACACAACATACCGAATACCAGATAGTCTTTTGAATAAGATTATAGGAATGTACCTGAATTGAGGGGTTGATAGCACATGAAAGAAATAAGAATTACTAATAATGAAGAAGGTCAAAGATTGGACCGGTTCTTAAAAAAATATCTGAATAGGGCAAATCAGTCATTCATACATAAAATGATCAGGAAAAAGAATATAAAAGTTAACGGCTCAAAAGCAGAGCCGGATGATGTTTTAAAAACAGATGATACAGTTCAGCTTTATTTAGCTGATGACACAATAGATAAATTCAGAGAGAAAAAAACATTGAAACAAACCAACATTCATTTTGACACAATATATGAGGATAATAATATTTTAGTGGTGAATAAACCCATAGGCCTGAGCACTCAGCCGGATATGACAGGAATGAAAAATCTGGTTGACGAGATAAAGGCATATTTGGATGCTAAAGAAGAAAATATAAGCTTTACATTTAAGCCTGCCGTGTGCAACCGCTTGGACAAAAATACATCAGGGCTTGTAGTAGCTGCAAAAAACTATGATGCCCTCAAACAGACAAATAAGGCAATAAGGGAAAGAAAAATCAAAAGATTCTATATGGCAAAGGTTCATGGCATCATAAAGGATAGTCTGGAGCTTAGGGATTACCTTATTAAAAACGACAATAAAAACATGGTAAAAATTATAAACGAACAAAGGGAAGATTCAAAACCTGTCGTAACCTATGCACATCCTCTGAAAACAGAAGGAAGGTACACATGGCTTGAAGTGGAAATTGAAACAGGCAGAGCTCATCAAATCCGCGCCCACCTCTCTTCAATAGGACATCCGGTTGCAGGGGATAAAAAATACGGTAAAAAGGATAATGAGAAATATCAGATCCTCCATGCATATAAAATTGTGCTTGATGGATTTGAAGGGAATTTATCTTATTTAAACGGAAAGGAAATTATATCAGATATAAGTGATAGAAAAATTTTAGAGGAGGGAAAGAATGAAAGTAGTATTGGCAGGAACAAATGAAATAATTGAAGCATATGAAAATGAAACATTGTACCAATTGCTGATGAGGGTTCACGAAGATGACTTTTTCAAGTATTTGGGTGCTAAGGTAAACAATAAACTGAAGGGACTCTGCAGCAGGGATTACAAAGAAAATGACAAAATTGAATTTATAGATATAACCCACCCGGACGGACATAGGATTTATGTAAGGACATTGTCACTAATATACATTAAAGCATGCAAAGAAGTATACAATAATATAGACGTTTCCATAAACCATTCACTTAACAAGGGGCTTTATACGGAGCTTCAATATAAGCAACCGGTAACTAAGAAACACCTTAATGCCATAAAGCACAAAATGCAGGAAATTATTGACGCGAAAAAAATAATTACCACTAATTTTTTAAGTATTGACAAGGCAAGAGAAATATTCTCGGCTCAGGATATGATGGATAAGGTAGAAATGCTCAAGTATTGGGACAAGGATTCCATACGGGTTTATGAACTGGACGGCTATTATGATACCTTTTACGGATACCTTGCTCCAAATACAGGATTTGTCAATAAGTTTGACTTAAAATTGTTTTATCCCGGAATCATATTGAATTACCCTACCCGTGAAAGCAATTTTGAGCTTCCCGAATATATTGAGCAAAAGAAGATCTCCAGAGTATTCAAGGAAGCCGAGGATTGGGGAGAGATAATGGACGTGGCGTATGTTGGTGCTTTGAACAACAAAATCGCCGGCAATTCAATCGGAGACATGATAAGAATCAACGAAGCCCTTCACGAAAAAAAGACAGCATATATTGCTGATGAAATTACCGGAGACAAAAATATAAAAATAGTTCTCATTGCAGGACCCTCCTCCTCGGGGAAAACAACCTTTGCACAAAGATTATCGATTCAGCTGAGGGTAAACGGCAAAAAAACCTATGCCATTTCCATGGATGATTATTTTATTGACAGGCACTTAACTCCCCGGGACGAAAATGGAGACTTGGATTTTGAAACTATCAATGCCTTGGATTTGGACCTTTTTAATGAGCAGCTTATTGATTTGATGGAAGGAAAGGAAGTTTCAATACCGGTATATAATTTCAAGGAAGGTAAAAGGGAATATACCAGGGAACCTGTAAAATTAACAGATGATCATATTATAATAATTGAAGGAATTCACGGGCTCAATGATGAACTTACAGAGAATATTCCTCAAGCCAACAAGTTTAAAATTTATATCAGCGCATTGACACAGCTTAACATTGACCGTCATAACAGAATTGCAACCTCTGATTTGAGGCTTTTGAGACGGATAGTGAGAGATTACACCCACCGGGGGAACAATGCCTTAAAAACCATAGAGTTGTGGGATAGTGTAGTAAGAGGTGCTGAAAAGTATATTTTCCCTTACCAGGAAAATGCTGATGCAATTTTTAATTCCGCCCTGGTTTATGAGCTATGTGTTCTAAGAAAATATGCGGAGCCCATTATCATGGAAATTGGTGAAGACAGCAGTTTCTATTCCGAAAGACAAAGGCTTCTTAAGTTTTTAAGCTATTTTCTTCCCGTTGAAGATGATAGTGCAATACCTAACAATTCAATATTAAGGGAATTTATCGGGGGAAGCTGCTTTAGATAAAATTGGGGACATTCTTCCTGCCCGCAGAGACTCTCCCAAAAGAGGAGGTGTGTCCCCACACCTCTTACAGATCATTTAAATCAATTTTTCCTCTTTTTATTCCTACCGCCAGACACAGTCCTATGGATACCATGTTTACAAGCATAAACGTGCCTCCATAGCTTATAAAGGGAAGAGGAATTCCTGTTACAGGCATTAACCCCATTGTCATTCCGATATTTTCAAAAATATGGAATAAAAGCATGGCGGTGATGCCTGTCACTATTAGTGAGCCAAACATATTGGCGGCATTTTTGGCTACTTTTGTAAGTCTGTAAAACAAGATTGCGTAGAGGCACAAAAGAACCAAACCTCCGGTGAGTCCTAATTCTTCGCCTATCACAGCAAAAATAAAATCCGTTTCCTTTGTGGGAAGATATCCTAATTGATTCTGCACACCCTGGTACAAGCCTCTTCCGTATATCATTCCTGAGCCTATGGCTGTTTTCGACTGTATTACCTGGTAGCCGGTGTCATCGGGGTCTAATTCAGGATAGAAAAAGACTACAATCCTGTCAAAACGATAATCGTCGCCTAATGTGTAATCCTCCATTGTTTGAAAGAATATAATAACTCCAGCAATTATCAATATTAATCCGATAATCAAAACAGCAAGCACATATTTTCTGTCTATGCCGGCTATATAGATCATTATTGAGATAAAAAACACAAATACAAGAGCCGTACCCAAGTCCGGCTGCATTACAATCAATGCCACAGGTAAAGATGCAAATAATAATATTTTCAATAAAATTAAAGGGCTGCTGATATTTTCCCTGTTAATGTCAATGAATTTTGACAGAGAAATTATTACCCCGAACTTTGCAATTTCAGAAGGCTGAAATACTACAGGCCCTATTTTAATCCATGACCTTACATCACCCCATTCGGAAGCTTCCACGGGGTTAATCAAGGTATACAGAAGTAGCAGATTGGTCAGTACATAAATAGGGACGTAAAAACTTCCGTATATATCATAATCAATCATAACCAGGACGAATAAGACAGCCAGGCCAAGGGCGAAAGCTGTTATCTGTGTTTTCAAATAGGGTTCGCTCCCGGCTGCTTTGCTCATTGTAGCGCTGTTTATTATTATTAATCCATAAACACACAATAAAATCGTTGTAATTAACAATATAAAATCAAACCTTTTAAGTTTGCTTTCCTTTTTAAACATATTAAACTCCGTTTAAGTAAAACCCGGTTAACATGAATCGAAGAACTGCCATCACCGGTATCGGGCCGGATTTCATCTTTAGTTCGTTTCTATTATACCACATACTAAAATAATGGAAAACAAATATTTCATGAATTATGTTCTTTATATTAGAACAAATGTATGCTATAATTTTAAACATCAAGAGATTTGGAAAGGGAAGAGGATGCTTATACTTGGGATAGATCCGGGACTGGCAATATCCGGCTACGGAATATTAAACTATCAGGGCAACAAATTTGAAGTGGTAGATTATGGCTGCATACTGACTGAAAGCAGCGAAGAATTTCCTAAAAGGCTTAAGCATTTGTACGACAGCTACACATCTCTTATAGATATGTACATGCCTGAGGCTGTTGCAATCGAAGAACTGTTCTATAATAAAAATGCAAAGACGGCAATGGCAATCGCCCAGGCAAGGGGAGTCCACCTTTTAGCGGCTGAAAATAAAAGTGTTCCCCTTTATGAGTATACACCCCTCCAAATAAAACAGGGAATAGTGGGATACGGAAGAGCTGAAAAAATACAGGTTCAGGAAATGGTAAGGGTAATACTTAAGTTAAAAGAAATTCCAAAGCCCGATGATGCAGCCGACGGTCTGGCGGCAGCAATCTGCCATGCCCATTCACTGAAATTCGCAGATAAATTTAAAATTACTAAATATTGAGGGATAAAATGATAAGCTACATAAAAGGCAAGATTGTCAAAAAAGGAATCGATTACTTAATAATAGACAACAACAACATAGGTTACTACATAAATACTTCTTTTTCCACATTGGAAAAGGTGAGTGAAAAAGAAGAGGCTACTATACTTACATATATGCATATAAGGGAAGATATTCTTGCCTTGTACGGTTTTTTAACTTCCGATGAAATAGATCTCTTTAAGAAATTAATAACTGTTAACGGAATAGGCCCAAGGGCGGGACTGTCAGTATTATCAACCTATAATGCAAATACAGTAAAAGAAATTATCATAATGGAAGATACAGGCAGATTGTCAAAGGTTCCCGGTGTAGGCAAAAAGACAGCAAGTAAAATAATCTTGGAACTGAAAGACAAGGTTGGAACAGTAGAAGAACTACAAGGAACCGATATTGTCATAAGCAGTGAAATGTCTGATGTGGCTGAAGCTTTAACAGCTTTGGGATTTGGCTATGCCGAGGTTAAAAAGACACTGGGGAATATGAATCTGTCAGGCAAGACTGAAAATGAAATAATTAAAGAAGCGCTAAAAAATATGAACAGGCAGGGATAATATGTTTGAAAGGGAAAATGAAATAGTTGCAGGAACATTTAACGACCATGATGAAGAATTGGAGCTGAGCTTGAGACCTCAGAAGCTGCCTCAGTTTATAGGGCAGAACAAGGTAAAGGAAGTTTTAAATATATTTATTGAATCTGCCAAAATGAGAAACCAGCCACTTGACCATGTGCTCCTTTCGGGACCTCCGGGACTTGGGAAAACTACTTTAGCCAATATAATTTCCAATGAGCTGGGAGTTAACATAAGGGTGACTTCAGGACCGGCAATCGAAAGGGCAGGAGACCTGGCGGCAATACTGACCAATTTAAATGAAAATGATGTTTTGTTCATCGATGAAATTCACAGACTTAATAAGGTCGTGGAAGAAATCATGTATCCTGCACTTGAAGACTTCGCTCTTGACATTATCATAGGGAAGGGTCCTTCAGCTAGGTCCATAAGGCTTGACCTGCCTAAATTCACCCTTATCGGGGCGACAACCCGGTCGGGTATGCTGGCTTCCCCCTTAAGGGACAGGTTCGGGGTTATGTGCAATTTGGATTTCTATGAGCCGGCAGACTTAAAAGAAATTGTGCTTCGGTCTGCAGGTATTATAAATATTGAAATTGAAGAAAAGGGAGCAGAGGAAATTGCAAAACGTTCAAGAGGAACCCCGAGAATTGCAAACAGACTTTTAAAAAGGGTCAGAGATTATGCAATTGTCAAAAGCAAGGGGATAATAGACTTAGAAACAGCGGACAGGGCACTTAAGATGCTTGAAATTGATGAAATAGGACTGGATAGACTGGACAGGAGGATTTTAAACACCATCATTGACTTTTACAAGGGGGGACCTGTAGGTCTTGACACCCTGGCAGCCTCCATTGGGGAGGAAAAGGTGACAATAGAAGATGTATATGAACCATATCTTCTGCAGATAGGATATTTAAACCGGACACCCAGAGGAAGGATTGTTTCGGAGCTAGGCTACAGGCACGTTAAAAAAACCAGAAAAAAAGAAGATCAAATTAATATGCTAGAGGATGATTATGAAAAAAAATTTGATTAAAATACTAACCACAATTATACTGCTGACCCTTTTGTTTACTGAGGCAGCATTCGGAGAAGATGAAGAAGATACTTATGTAAGGGTGAGAATAAGATATCCAAGACTTTTCAATGAACAGGTATCCTTTGAAGGATATGATAAAATTGTTTTATATGACGAAAACGGTGAGCTGTTAAGCCTGAATAACAACCTTACTTTAAGAATTGATACATATTATGCAGGAAATTATTATTTATCGGACAAAAGCCAAGGGGTATATGGTCCCTGGCATGCAGTCCTGCGGGATGAAATCTATTCTTCCTATGAAGATGCTTATATAAAAGCAGAAGAATTAGAAGAAGAATTCAACTCTGCATTTTATCCTTATTTAATTGAAGACGGGTATATTATAGCCGGGGGAAATTATTCGGATAAAGGATCTGCGGAAGATTTAGCAGATGAATTAAACAAAGAAGGTTACAATGCAGAATCATATAACGGCAATCTGGAAAACATAATTGCATACAACGACAAAAATCAGCCTGTATTTATGTATGACAAGGACACGACTCTTTATTTTTCATCATACAATGATGATGAAGAATATGAAATGATAAAGGTTGACAACAGAGCCTACAGGGGAAGAATAAGGCTCAATATAATTGATGATTTCAGACTTTTAACAATAAATCAAGTTGAGCTTGAAAATTACCTGTATGGAGTTGTTCCCAATGAAATACCGTCATCCTGGGGGATGGAGTCTTTAAAGGCCCAGGCCCTAGCTTCAAGAACCTATGCGGTTTTCAACATCAATCCAAGGCAGGCTTATGATATGGAGGACAATCAAAACAGCCAGGTCTATATGGGCTATGATTATGAGAAGTCTTCTACCAGCAGAGCTGTGGATGAAACAAAGGGAGAAATGATATACTATGACGGTAAGCTGATTCAGGCCTTCTACCACTCAACCAGCGGCGGGATGACAGAAAACTCTGAAAATGTCTGGTATGAAGACCTGCCCTATTTAAGAGGTGTAAATGATGAATTTTCGGATAATTCAGGCTCACCCCACAATGAATGGCAGACTACATATTACACAGAAGACATAATAAGACTTTTAAATCTGAACGAAAACAAGGTGGATGAAGTGTACGGGGTTCAGATAAATAAAGTCTCTGAGAATAACAGGGTTCTTGAATGTATATTTTTAACCGATGCAGGGGAAATCTCATATAAGAAAGAAAATGCGAGGCTTCTTTTGGGATTGAAAAGCTCCTGGTTCTCTATAGTAAACGGAAATGCATTTTATTATATAAGCCGGTACTTTTCCGGAATTGAGAATCAGGAAGACGATGGGGCCACATCAAGAGGGGGAATTCTTGACATTATAATAGATAATGAAAATGATGAAACCGATGAAATGAAATATGAAACAGGGAGTATTTTTGGGAAGTATGCAATAAGCTCAGATGGAGAAAAGAAAATAAACAGGGAGAAATTATCCTTCATAAGTTCCAGAGGAGTATCCGTAGTAGATACCAATTCCGACCAATATAATTTTGAAGGAAGAGGCTGGGGACATGGAGTAGGAATGAGCCAGTACGGAGCTAAGCAAATGGCGGAAGAAGGATATACCTACAAGGAAATATTAAAACATTATTATACCGGAGTTACTATTAAATGACAAATTATAAAACCAGCGACTTTTATTACGACCTGCCTGAAAGGCTCATAGCTCAGACGCCCATTAAGGAAAGAGACCATTCAAGGCTTCTGGTCCTTGACAAAAATACAGGAGAAATAGAGCATAGGCATTTTTATGATATTATTGAATACTTAAATCCAGGTGACTGTTTGGTAATTAACGACACAAAGGTTATGCCTGCAAGATTATTTGGAAATAAAAAAGACACAAAATCAATAATAGAATTTCTACTACTTAAAAGAATTGATGATAAACGATGGGAAACATTGGTTAAACCTGGTAAAAAGGCAAAAATAGGAGCTGAAATTGTTTTTGAAGAAAATTTGCTTACAGGAAAAATTGTTGATATTCTTGAAGAAGGCAACAGAATTGTAGAGTTTGAGTACAAGGGCATATTTGAAGAAATATTGGATAAATTAGGAGAAATGCCCCTTCCTCCCTATATTCACGAAAAACTTCAGGATAAGGACAGATATCAGACTATTTATGCAAGGCATTTAGGCTCTGCGGCTGCTCCTACAGCAGGACTTCATTTTAACACAGAGCTCCTGGAGGAAATAGAGAAAAAAACAGATGTGGCAAGGCTTACCCTCCATGTGGGACTTGGAACATTCAGACCTGTAAAGGCTGAATATATCAACGATCATACAATGCATTCCGAATACTATGAGCTAAATGAAAGGGATGCCGATAAAATAAACACTGCCAGGGATACAGGGCACAAAGTGATATGTGTAGGCACTACCAGTGTCAGGACACTGGAAACTCTTGCAGATGAAAAAGGAAGAGTGAAGGCTCAAAGGGGATGGACAAATATTTTCATATATCCTGGTTATAAATATAGAGCGACAGACTCTTTAATCACTAACTTTCATCTTCCGGAATCAACATTAATTATGCTGGTAAGCGCATTGGCAGGAAAGGAAAATATTATGAAGGCGTACCATGAAGCAGTAGAGAAAGAATACAGATTTTTCAGCTTCGGGGACGCAATGTATATAAAATAGGTGAATTATGTTTAAGTTTGAATTATTAAAAGAATCCGGAGAATGCAGGGCAAGACTTGGTAAAATTTATACAGACCACGGTATAATAGAAACCCCTGTTTTCATGCCTGTGGGAACAAAGGGAACAGTCAAGGCAATGACACCTGAAGAAATGAAGGACCTCGAGGCTCAGATTATACTGGGGAACACCTATCACCTTTATTTAAGACCGGGTCATGAATTGATAAGAGAAGCCGGAGGGCTCCACAAGTTTATGAACTGGGAAGGACCTATTTTAACCGACAGCGGAGGATTCCAGGTTTTCTCACTTGGTGACTTAAGAAAAATAAAAGAAGAAGGAGTTGAGTTCCGGTCTCACATCGACGGCTCAAAGCATTTTATAAGCCCTGAAAAATCCATGGAGATACAAAATTATCTGGGTTCTGACATAATGATGGCTTTTGATGAGTGCGCACCTTATCCCGCAGACTATGATTATGTTAAAAGGTCCATGGAAAGAACCACCAGGTGGGCAAAAAGGTGCAAGGATTATCACAAAAATACAAAAAAACAGGCCTTGTTTGGAATTGTTCAGGGAGGCGTGTTCAAGGACCTGAGGATTGAAAGTGCCGGGCAGATTACGGACATTGATTTTCCCGGGTATGCGGTAGGGGGTTTGAGCGTAGGTGAGCCCAGAGACCTCATGTGCCAAGTAATGGACTACACAGTTGAACTTTTGCCTAAGGATAAGCCAAGATATTTGATGGGGGTGGGAAGCCCTGATTATTTATTTGAGGCTGTTGAGAGAGGAATAGATATGGCTGACTGCGTACTGCCTACGAGGATGGCAAGACACGGTGCATTTTTAACAAGCAGGGGACAGCTTACAATTAAAAATGCAAAATACAGAAATGATTTCAGCCCCATCGATGAAAACTGCAGCTGCTACACCTGCAGAAATTATTCGAGAGCCTATATAAGGCATTTATTCGGTGAAAAAGAAATACTGGGTGCAAGGCTTGCATCAATACATAATTTATTTTTCTTGATTAATTTAATGAAAGGTATTAGAATAAGTATAAGAGAAGATAATTTCCTGAAATTCAAAAGAGAATTTTACGAAAATTATGGATATTAAATATAATGCACAGGAGGAGTCATGCCACAGGAATATAGCGGTATATTAATGTTGGTCGTTTTCTTTGCGATAATGTATTTCACAATGATAAGACCACAGAAAAAGAAAGAAAAAGAAACCAAAGCAATGAGAGACAGCTTGTCAATAGGTGATGAAGTAATAACCATAGGCGGAATTCACGGAAGGGTTGTTAAAGTGAACGATGAACTTGTCACTTTGGAAATGCCTTTTGCCAAACAAAGAATTGAGTTTTCCAAATGGGCAATAGGAAGCGTAGTTAAGAAGGGCAAAGAAAAAGCTGTTAAGGAAGAAATTGAAGAAACTCCAGATGATAATGAGGAAAACCAGTAAAAAAGACGCCTAAGCGTCTTTTTTTAACAGCTTCTTGCCCATAACTATTATTTCATGAGATAAGAGCGGTACCATCGATAAGAGTATTAAATTCACCCATTCTCCCAGTGAAAGCCGGCTTGTTTCAAACACTTCAGTGAGGAAAGGAACCTCTGTTACAAGTACCTGCAGCAATAAACCTGCTGAGAAGGCACCAATCATTGCAAGATTTTCAGTATGGTTCATTTTAAACAGGGATTTGTTATAATTTCTCATACCGATTGCATGGAAGAGCTGTGATATACCTAATGTTGTAAATGCATAGGTTTGAGCATGCTCAATAACAGACCATTCAGCAACGTTTATAATAAGTACCTGCCCAAGCATAAATCTTATATTTTCAAGTGTTACTGCCATACCTGCTTCTTGGAGATGTATAACAGGCGGCCATAAAAATGCTCCCAGGGTTAAGGCACCAATCATAAAACCATTGTAAACCGTAAAGGGTAAAGCTCCGTGAGCAAATAAGCTTTCCTGAGGGTCTCTTGGTTTGTCACTCATTATGTCTTTGTCCTTCGGGTCAACCCCCAAAGCTAAGGCAGGAAGCGAGTCTGTTATAAGGTTAATCCATAGGATGTGTATGGACTGCAAGGGTGCTGCCAGGCCTGCAGCAATAGCCGTAAACATTGATATAACTTCACCAAAGTTGGAGGACAGCAAGAATAAAACTGTCTTTTTAATGTTGGCGTATATACCTCTTCCTTCTGCAACTGCCTTTTCAATAGTTGCAAAATTATCATCAGTAAGAACCATATCTGATGCGCCCTTTGCAACGTCAGTACCGGTGATACCCATGGCAACTCCTATATCAGCTGCCTTTAATGACGGAGCGTCGTTAACACCGTCACCGGTCATTGAGACTATACTTCCGTTGGATTTAAAAGCTTTTACTATCATTACCTTGTGTTCCGGCGAAACTCTTGCAAAAACTCTTAAGTCACATACTTTTTCATTTAATTGCTCCTGAGTCAGCTCGTTTAATTCACTGCCTGGGATGCACTGAGCTTCATTATCTGCAATACCAAGTTCTTTTGCAATCGCTAAAGCAGTATCCTTGTGGTCGCCGGTGATCATTATTGTTCTGATTCCGGCCTTTTTTAATGTTTTTACCGAATCCCTGGCTTCAGGGCGGGGCGGGTCTATCATTCCAACCAAGCCTACAAATGTAAGATCTTCTTCCCTGGCTGAATCATCATCTTCTCTGATACCAAGAGCCAATACCCTGAGGGCTCCTTTAGCCATTTCTGTGGCAGCCTTGTTTATATTTTCAATATGTTTTTCTGTTATATCTGTTGTTTGGCCGTTTAAGTATATTTTACTGCACCTTTTCAAAAGTATGTCCATAGCACCCTTGGTGTAGCTCATAACCTTGCCTGTCTGGTCCTTATGGACTGTAGTCATCAATTTTCTTGCAGAATCAAAGGACTGCTCATTGATTCTCGGGTTTGTTTCTTCCAGACCTTCCCTTGTAATATTTATTTTATCTCCCATATCCAGGAGAGCTAACTCAGTAGGGTCGCCGATTCTTGCGTTGTTGGCTGTGGAAGCATCATTGCAGAGAACAAAGCCGTCTAAAAATAATTTGTTGTTTTCATAAGACAAGTCATCTGTATTTTTAACTTCACCGTTAAAATAAACCTTTGTTACAGTCATTTTATTTTGAGTGAGAGTACCGGTTTTATCTGAACATACAATACTTACCGCTCCCAGTGTTTCAACAGCAGGAAGCTTGCGGACAATGGTATTCACCTTGACCATTCTGGTAACACCAAGTGCCAGCACTATTGTAACAACTGCCGTAAGACCTTCAGGCACAGCAGCTACCGCTAATGCAATTGCTGTAATAAACATTTCGATTATGTCTCTTCCCTGGATAACAGCTATTCCAAACATAGCTACAACTATAACCACTGCGACTATTCCCAGAACTTTTCCCAAGTCATTGAGTCTTTTTTGCAGAGGAGTCAGTTCTTCGGTGCTTTCATTTATCATTGCAGCGATTTTGCCTATTTCAGTATCCATTCCCGTATATACTACAACTCCTTCACCCCTGCCGTATGCAACGCTTGTGGAAGAAAAGGCCATATTCAGCCGGTCTCCGATTCCAACTTCCCCGCCGGTTACAAGGTCGGCATTTTTATCTACAGGCACAGACTCTCCGGTTAAGGCAGATTCTTCTATTTTTAAATTAATAGACTGGATAAGCCTTAAGTCGGCAGGTATGATTCGTCCTGCTTCAAGTATTACTACATCTCCTTTAACCAGGTCTCCTGCAGGTATTTCCATTACTTTTCCGTCGCGCCTCACCATTGCATAGGGGCTTGAAAGATTTTTCAAGGCTTCAAGTGCAGCTTCTGCTTTTGATTCTTGAACCATTCCTATTACTGCATTTAACAAAACTACCAATAAAATAATTATTGCGTCAGTTATTTCATTCAGAGCCAAAGATATTGCTGCAGCTGCAAACAATATGTAAATCAGTGTATCCTTCAGCTGGGCCAAGAACATCTGAAGCTTTGTTTTCCCCTTTTTCTCTACCAATGTATTGGGTCCGTCTGACAGCAGCCTATTTTTGGCTTCTTCCTGGCTTAAACCGGTGCTTTGAATCGTGTTTAATTCTTCGCATGTTTGTTTTATACTTTTTTGGTAATACATTATTTACTCCTTTAGAATTATTTGCTGGCTGTTTAATAAAAAAGACTTTCAGTATATCCAAAAACATTCCAGATATACTAAAAGTCTCGTTACCTGAGTTACTTGAGGATCTCCAGCCAGAATACATATTCCGTGATGTTGACTGGAAATTTTTTAACTACTCCCTTTCAGCAAAATAAACATTATCAAATGTAGAAATTTTTGTCAAGCATTATTTTATGTTCTTTTTTAAATTTGTATGAATATTATTTAATAAGTCATGCTGGAGGAGGTAATATGAATTTAGGTAAATTACTTAAGTATTCTCTGTTTCTATTTATTCTATCTTTAATAATCTTTTTTATACTGACTATATACATATATTATTTTTCAAATAACCCCGGTATCGAAATAATCTACAGCTTCATTGTTCCAATATGCATATTTGCAGTTTCAATGCTCTATTCAAGAAGCGTTCATGAAAAGGGTTTGGTAAGAGGAATTGAAATTTGGATAGTATATTTCATAATAGTTTTATTGATAAAGGTTTTGTTCAGATATCCTTCTGAAATCAGAATACTTTACAACGGTATTATTCTTCTTATGTCAGTACTGGGGGGAATAACCGGAGTAAACATAAAAAACAAGAGTTTTGTTAAAAGAAATTAAATAAAACACTTTTAAATAACCTCAATCAGTGCTATAATTTATTTACTTAAGTAATTGCGAAACTATTTCATAAAAGTGAAAAAAGAAAATAAAAACTTGCAATTAAAACAATTAAATAATAATTGATGATAAATTTCTTGATTTATAGTTCGCAAACAAAAAAAGGGTACTCAA
>JAGOIH010000119.1 GCA_017995755.1 Sedimentibacter sp.
TGAAAAACAAGAGAATGAAAATCGCCCGAATGGAAGCTGATATGAAACAGGAGGACTTGGCAAAAGCCGTAGGCGTTACCCGACAAACTATCGGGCTGATAGAATCAGGGGAATATAACCCTACGCTAAACCTTTGTATAGGGATTTGTAAGGCCCTTGGCAAAACATTAAATGATTTATTTTGGGAGGAATCGAAATGAAAAAACAAAATTTACAAGACGAAAGAGTTGTAGCGCAACGCCGTAAAATAAATAGTGAAGCATACGGCATTTTAATGATTGCGCTTCTATGTTCAATGCTTGTACAGCAGTTTCTTATGAATGCTCCGTTTAAGCAGTATGCCGTTGAGTTCATATGCTTCTTCGGAATGTCCCTTTACATGATAATACGGTACATGACCTTGGGACTCAACTTATATGGCGAAGGAAAACGAGCTAAAGCCCTCCCCTTTGTGAACAGTATAGTAATCGGAATTGTTGTAACAGCGATTAACGGTGTTTCGAACTATACGCAGTACGCTGGACAATATAAGGAAGATGGTATAGGTTATTTTATCACTGTGTTGGCAGTAACTTTTATCAGCGCAACTCTTTCGTCTTTTGTTGTAATGTATTCCCTTAGTTACCTGAACAAGAAGAAACAGGCAAAAATTCAAAAACAGTTAGACGAAAAAGAACAGGACGAATAGCTGTGTTTTTCTTCGGCTAATAAGCATACTGCGGAGTTCAGCTTTGTATCCAAAGGTGTAAAATATGGTGATAGGTAAAGTATAATTATAAAAGTTTAAATGATGTTGATTATTATGATTAATTATATTATTCCTGGGTATATGTTAAAAACCAGTATTAGATAAATTTTATATGAGGGGTGAAGCATATGCCAGAAGTTAATCCTATGAACAAATTATGGCACAGGGGCGGCAAATTAAACGAAAAGCACCACTTTGAATTAACAGATGAAGAAAGGGAACATATTGCAAAGTGCGATGGTATAAAAGCAGGTCATCTTTGCAAAAATCCCATGTTTAGATGTGAAGAGTGCGGTAATTACGGATGCACACAAGAAGTAGCAGATAAATGTACCAAACAAGGCTTCAAAGAAGACAAATGCCTAAATTGCAGTGCATTAGACAGCTATGTACCGTTACTTTTAGATGATTTAGATAAATTTATTGAAGAATGGGAAAAAAACAACCTATAACCTGTTGAACAAAATTTCTTGCATTAAAAATTAAAAATATCGATTAAAACAAAAACATTCAGGGAATCTAACTGAATGTTTTTGTAGGAATGTACTTGATAATGTTAAAAGAACAGCAGTGATATCCATCCTGAAGTGCTTGCGTAAAGGTATGTCAGACTCTTTTTTTATAAGCTGGTTATCATTTTTTATTTTTTGGAATTTTGCATAACATATATTTATAACACAAATTAACTGCCTATAAGAGCATGGAGAGTGCAGCGTTTTAATTATTGTTAATATTGATTAATTATAAATTTTTGTGGTATATATTGTAGTATAAACATTGTGGCATCAATGACTGTTCAATGTCATCATCCTATTATTGGAACCCATGACCAAGCTGTGTGAGGGTTTTAGATTATTTCTATCATGCAAAGGTTAGTCAAGAAGGGGCATAAGTATCGAAAGTATAGGCAAGCAACAGCGCTTATCAAGGAAAATGGATATGATGCTTTCCTAAAAATTGCTGACATGTGGACAAATGCATATGGGAAATATTGATCATTTGATTTGACAAGTGCATTTCTAGCTTTTCCATTCTATAGTATCCTCGCAGCAAGGATAGTTTAGAAAAAATAAAATAATCCGTGTTATCACAATATATTAGAAGGGGTGTTTAGATGAAAAAATTTCTTAAGAGAGTAGGTATTTTTTTTCTTGTACTAATTGTATTAACAGGTGTCATGGTCATATACGGTACATTTGGGCTTAAGCAGGCGCTGAATCTAACTACACATCCTGTCGACCTTTCTCAGATTTCCGATGGAACTTATAATGGTAGTTATAATAGTTATCGATGGAGCACCACAGTAGAAGTTACTATAAGTAATCATAAGATAACAGAAATCAAGAAGATAAAAATACAACAGGGTAGGGATAGCCTGGTGAATAATCTGATTGATGAAATTATTGCCAAGCAGTCAACTAATGTAGATGCCGTATCAGGTGCGACAGCCAGTAGTAATTGTTTCCTCAAGGCTGTAGAAAATGCCTTATCAAATAAACAATAATTAATATGATTGAAATCCAGATGTTAAGGATTATGAAAAAGCAATATTTGCTCTTTAACTAATCCCAGTTTTGGATTGAGTTAAAAAATAAATAATGAGCATTATCTGAGAGAAGAAAAAAGCGGATAAAAAATTAGTTGTTGTAACAGGCGCAAGTAGTGGAATTGGAAAAGCAATCTGAAATAAGTTCGTGTATAATTCATATTGTGTAATTGCAAATGGGCGTACGATAAACTTTTAAACATTTCCAATACATTAGCTCCTGAAAATATTGCTGATTCAAGAGGAACCCTGCAGTGAAGTTCCGTGGCACATAAGCAGATTATTTCCTGTATGGAAAATGAACGATACAATTTTAACTCCTTTAGAAACTTTAGAGACTGCTCGAAAAATAGGAGAAGAAGAAGGATTAAAGTACATACACATAGGCAACGTATAGGAGGAATAGCATGGATTATGAAAAACTGAGAGAATACATGTACAGCCTTGACCGTTCAATGTTTGTACCGGATGAATATAAAATTTATGCCGATTTTGACAAACCTCTGCCCATCGGATTCGGCCAAACAATTTCACAGCCGAGCCTTGTATTGCAGATGACATATCTGTTATCATTGGAAAAGGATAGCAAGGTTTTGGAAATAGGTACAGGCTCTGGATTTCAGACAGCGCTTTTGGCGCATTTTTCAAAGCATGTTTACACAGTAGAACTTTTATGCGAGTTATTGGCAAAAAGTATAGAAAGGCTTAAAAAGCTTGGCTATGATAACATAGATTATAAAATCGGAGATGGAAGTGAAGGTTGGGCTGAACACGCTCCATATGACAGAATTATTGTTACCGCTGCAGCCGAAAAGGTGCCTGATGAATTGAAAGAACAGCTTGATACGGATGGTATAATGGTCATACCAGTAGGGTCGCAATATGTTCAGGAGCTGCTTCTCGTAACAAAGGACAAGAAAAGGAAAATAAGTATCACGAAAATTGAGGATGTTAGATTTGTGGAGCTAAAAGGCAAATATGGCTGGTCCCATTAAAATTTAAGAGGGGTGGGAGTCGCTCCTCTTACTCGATTTAAAATCATCATATTATAAGTGAAGCTTCTTGTTTACACGCCTGCTGATGTATCCGAACTTTTGACACACCTAGCTTCTTGCAAATCTAGTATTTTATTTCACGATAAAAGCATTTAACTTAACAGTCTATAATTATATATTCATATTTGCCGCTGCTTCATCCACTTTTTTGTCACTTTCTGCAAGATTAATGTTCAGAGCTTTAATAATAATTTTAAATAACAGAAATAATATTAATAAAGAAAATGATCGAGAGAACAGGACAAGCCACATACAAAATGCTTGTAGAAATATCATTGAAGAAGAATTAGATTGTGCTAATGTACATTTTATAGGCTCTTTAATATTAGATCGGCGAGCTTTTGTTTCAAATCCTGTTAAACAAAAAATCAGGTTACTATTTAATAGGCACCTAATTTTTTCTGTTTTACATTATATTTCCGCTGTAACTTGAATTATCAAGATTTCATAATGATAATTCTCATTCTTTTACACTTTCGTTGTTATTATCAACTTTGATTTTATCAACTAATTCAGGAACTAAATCTATGAGCTTTTCTAAATTAGCCGATTTTTTAATTGGTAAAAGTTCTACTTTATCTCCCTTTATTACTAATATAGCTGTTGGAGAAATTTTTCCTGCGCTTCCGCTTCCTCCGCCTGTACCATTGCTGCCTTGTTTTTCTGTTCCGCTTCCGCCTCCAGTACCTGCACCAAAAGTTACATCGATAAATGGAATTATAGTTATTTCGCCAATTTGTATTTGTTCACCTACAACCGTTTTAGTTTTGATAAATTCTTCTAACCTAGCAAAAATATTATTTATGTTGTCGTTAATGCTGAAATTTTCTGACATTTTGATTTCCTCCTTTTTTTTATTATTTTTATTAGCTCTTTTCTTACTGCAGGTGACAGTAAAAATTTAACTATCACAATCAGCAAATATAAAAGCCATACTCTTCCACTTAATAGAATCTTGCCTTTTATTGTTTCTTCTTCAAATGTCGGATGAATCTGAATTTTTTCACTATTGAGCGAATTAGAAAATTGACTGCTAATAGCATATAAAAGACCAGTGCACATAGGATCATTAAAACCAATTTTAGCATTTATATAAACATCATCAGGTTTGATTTCTTTCCATATATTATTTATTAAGGTTATTAAATTTTGAATAACTTCCCTATTAATACTATTAAACAAATTTAATGCATTTTTATCCTTTATTTTTTCTTTTGAATACTTCTCTTCTTTATGTTTTGCTCTAGCATTTTTTTTAATAGTATTTTCTTTGGAAAATCCAAAAATAGTAAAGGTCAATTGACTTTTTCCTTTGAAATATTTCACAAAATTTATTTTCATTCTTCCAAACAACCATATGACTGATATATCAACTTTAGACCCTGCGATATTATCACCTTTGATTAGATAAGTATAAGGGGGTAATAAAATTACAGCTAATATTATTGTTATAATCACAAAAATAATAAACAGTATTTTTAATATTAACATTTCAGCCACCCTTCTAATCAATATGCTTTTATGCTTTGCATTATAGCTTATACCCAATAATATTTAGTTTAATCTTGTTTAAATAATTAGGGCAGTGGGCAAGGTTTTATGAAGCTATATTTAATAGAAAGGACATTTTCAGATTACAAAAGAAAATGCATCAAAGCATACAGACGTTGAGTATGTTTCAGAAATCTGCAAAAGCGTGTGGATAGTGCCCTTTCTCTTTTTGGCGATAAGAATGC
>JAGOIH010000120.1 GCA_017995755.1 Sedimentibacter sp.
GCCATCAGAGCATTTAATGTGTCTGCCAAATCCCATACAAATGTAAGTCCGCCTATAGATCCTACTACAACTGCTACAACCCATAATATTCTGTATGCCATTATCGGTTTTGTTCCCAGCAAGTATTCAACGCATCTTTCACCGTAGTATTCCCAGCCTATAATTGTTGAATATGCAAACAATATAAGACCGATACTTACAATGTACTTACCTATTCCAGGAAGACCTATATTAAATGCAGTTGCAGAAAGAACTGCTCCGGATTCTCCGTTATCCCAAACACCTGAAACCAAAATAACAAGAGCAGTAATAGAGCAGATTACAATTGTATCCATAAATACTTCGAATACTCCCCACAAGCCCTGACGAACCGGGTGGTCTGTAGTTGCAGCGGCGTGTGCTATAGGAGCACTTCCTAAGCCTGCTTCGTTTGAGAAAATACCACGTGCAACACCGTAACGGACTGCCTGCATCATAGTTGAGCCTGCAAAACCTCCTACTGCAGCTGTTCCTGTGAATGCCTGACCGAAAATCATTGAAAAAGCATTAGGCAGTTTGCCGGCATTAGCTATAATCACCCAAAGACCGCCGACTATATAAACTGCTGCCATAAAGGGAACCAATTTTTCGGTGAAGGCACCGATTCTCTTAATACCGCCTATTATAACAACTGCTGTTATTACGGCTAATATTATACCTGTAATGATAGGACTTACACCAAATGTACCTTCCATTGCAAAGGCAACTGAGTTTGATTGAACCATACAGCCTATACCAAAGGATGCTAAGGCACCGAATATTGCAAACACAACGCCTAACCATTTCCAGTTCTTACCCAGACCGTTTGTAATGGAATACATGGGACCGCCTACAAAACGGCCGTCTGGAGTTTTTTCCCTGTAGTTTACAGCCAGAACAACTTCTGCAAATTTTGTAGTCATACCCATAACTGCAGCAAGCCACATCCAAAATACCGCTCCAGGGCCTCCAAGAGCTATTGCTGTAGCAACTCCGGCGATGTTACCTGTTCCGACTGTTGCTGCAAGAGCTGTGGCAACTGCCTGGAATGCCGTAACTTCACCCTCTCCTTTATGTTCTTTTGTGAACATTTTAAATAAGGTGTTTTTTAGAACGTAGCCTAATTTAGTAATTGAGAAAAATCCAGTCATAGCTGATAAATAAGTTCCGGTTCCAATAATTAAAACTATAATTAGTGGCCCCCATACAATACCGTTAACCGTGCTGTTGATTTTCATCAGTGTTTCCAAACAAATCCCTCCATTTCGGATAATATGATAAACGTTTACAACTTTTAGCATTTGAGTATATAAAAGATTTCTGAATAGAAGTTAAATATAAAAAGTTGAAACGTTTTCAATAAATATTATATAGGATTTAACAAAATAATTCAACAAAAATTATTACATTTCTTTGTTATATTTTTTTCATAATTGCTTAACTATTTTGAGATAGACTATATCTGAAACTTATAAGCAGGTCTATAATCAAAAATTCTGCTTAAAGACAATAAAAGGGGGTATTAATATATTATAGATCAAACAGGAGGAAAAAGGATAATATGAAAATATATGATTTTACAGTTAAAGATATGGACAATAAGGATGTGTCCCTGTCAAATTACATGGGAAAGGTATTGCTTGTAATAAACGGTGCAACAGGCTGTGGCTTTACACCTCAATATGACGGACTTCAAAAGCTATATGACAAGTATGCCCCCGAAGGGTTTGAAATTTTGGACTTCCCAAGCAACCAGTTCCTTGAGCAGGCTCCCGGTACAAATGATGAAATAGCAAATTTTTGCAGATTAAATTTCGGAACGGAATTTAAACAATTTTCAAAAATAGAAGTTAACGGTCCCAATGAAGACCCCTTGTACAAATATTTAAAAACAACTGCTGAAGAATTCAGAAACCAGGGAAGTGTTGATTTTTACAGCAGGGTTAAAAAATACACTCCCGATATAAAAGAAAATGATATCAGATGGAATTTTACTAAATTCCTCATAGACAGAGAAGGAAATGTCATTGCAAGATTTGCACCGAACATCACTGCTGAAGAAATAGACGGGCATATAGCAAGCTTGCTTCGAAATGAAGAAATTGAAATTGTATGCCACCCGGACTTTTCACAGGGCTGCATATAGAGACTACAGCATTGACTAAAAAAGCGCTGAGCTAATCAGCGCTTTTTTGAAAGTTCGGGAAGACCATCAAAAAAAAAGAGCTATTGCTCTTGTATTGTAATTTTTCCATCCTTCATTGTAATTATTCTTTGTGCTATTTCATCTGCAAATGCATTGTCATGGGTGACAATGATTATTGAGATACCTTCCGAAGACAAATACCTGATTATTTTTGATATCTGTCCTCTTGTTTGTTCATCTAAGGCAGATGTGGGCTCATCAAAGCACAATACTGAAGGATTAAGCATGCATGCCCTGGCTATTGCCACACGCTGCTGCTGGCCTCCCGATAGCTGAAAGGGATAGCTGTCTTCTTTTCCTTCAAGTTCAAGACTTTTTAAAAGCTCCAGAGCCCTTTTTCTAATATTGTCAGGACTGTCATTTTTAAGAAAGACCGGTGCTTCCATCAAGTTTTCCATTACACTCATATGAGGAAACAAATTGAAATCCTGGAATACCAGTCCGATTTCCTGCCGTATTGCCTGCAGCTCGCCCTTTTGAGCATACTTTATCTGGCTGTTTTCTTCCCTGCACAAATACATATTATTTATTTTAATTGACCCCTTGTCTGGAGTTTCCAGCGATGTGAGGCATCTTAAGAGGGTTGTTTTGCCTTCGCCGGATTTGCCCCTGATACATACAATTTCACCTTTATTTACAGAAAAGGAGATATCATGGAAGACCATACTTTTGCCGAAGCTTTTGCTTAAATTTTCTACTGTTAAAACCATAAATATTCTCCTATCTGTAGTAATCGTACCTGTTTTCGATTTTATCAAGCACTTTTGTCAGAATTGCAATTATAACCAGGTATACAAGCCCAATATAGATGTAGGGGCTGAAAGCTGCATAAACATTTGATACTGACCTTGCAGCCTTTAAAATGTCACTGGAGCCTAAAATATATACCAGGGATGTATCTTTTACCAATGTAATTACTTCATTTCCGATTGAGGGCATAACATTTTTTATGACCTGAGGAAGAATAATTTTCATAAAGGTATGGGTTTTGCTTAAGCCCAGAACCAAGGATGCTTCATGCTGGCCAATATCTATGGAATTAATTCCTCCTCTGAAAATCTCTGCAAAATAAGCAGTATAATTTAAAACAAAAGCAATGACTATAGCCTGTCCTCTGCTGAAGGGATAACCAATCAAGGGCACCCGGTAGTATCCGAAGAATATGAACATAAGCTGCAATAATAGGGGAGTACCCCTCATTATATAAATGTAAATTCCGGTAATTTTTGAAATTATTTTATTTTTTGACATCCTAAGCTTTGCAACCACTATGGCTAAAGGAAGGGACATAATCAGGGTAAGAGCAAACACTCCCAAGGTTACCTTCAGCCCTTCCGTAGCCATAGGTACAAGCATGGTCAATACTTTTGATTCCATGGTATCCCTTTAATTTTCAGCAAACCATTTTTCATAAATCTCATCATAGGTTCCGTCACTTTTCATTTCGTCCATTGCATCATTTATTTTTTTCAATAATTCCGTATCGTCTTTTCTTAGGCCTATACCGTATTCTTCATCACCAAAGTCTTCTTCCAGCACTTTGTATTTTTCCTCACCTGCCTGCTTCATGTAATATCTTGCGTTAACCTCATCTACCACTAGCGCATCTGAACGTCCTGATTCCAAGTCGCTGAACGCTTCGTTGTTTGTGGCAAACTCAACCAGCTCTCCAAATGAGGCGGCTACATCAGGTTCAGCGTTTATTGCATCCAGGGCGCTTGATTCGGCCTGCACGGTAACATTTTTACCTGCCAGGTCAGCCTTTGTAACAATATCCGAGTCAGCCATTGTTACTATTATTTGGCTGTTTTCCAGATAAGGTTTGGTAAATGCTACTTTTTCCTGTCTTTCGGCAGTTATTGTGTAGCCGTTCCAGATTAAATCAATATTTCCTCCGTTTAATTCAGTTTCCTTCATAGACCAGTCAATAGGCTGGAACTTCATTGTTACACCGATTCTTTCAGCAACTTCATTTGCCAGGTCCACATCAAATCCTACCAAATTTCCTTTTTCATCTCTGAAACCCATAGGTGCAAATGTGTCATCAAGTCCCATGACTAATTCTTCAGTTTCCTTTTGTGCTTCCTGAGCACATCCGGCAGCCATTACTGCTATTAAAACTAATAATACTGCTGCTAAAATTGATTTCAATACACTTTTTTTCATTTTTCTTCTCCTTATTTAATTAATATTATTATAAACGCAGGCTCCATCATAAATATTTTTCTCACTTTGGGTTCGTATATGTTGGAGCGCAGTCTCCGTTCACCAATTTATCTATTTGGGGACATTCCTCTGACTGCAAAGACTATCCCTCCGGTAGAGGTATGTCCCCATACCTTGAACGTCGCATAAACCGGGAACTCGTTGAGTTTGACCTGCCAGCCGTCTGTTATTCGCAATGGCTAGAAAACATGTGGTTCGCAGGCTTCATCACCAATTTGTTCATTCCCTCTGGTCATGCAAATTGGGATTGCGCTGCGTAAGACTTACCAACAATTTCTTTTCACTTCGGTCAAATAAATTGGGTCAAGTCTATAAAAAAACTCTCGTCCTAGGATATCCTAGAGGACGAGAGAAATTCACGTGGTTCCACCTCTTTTTGCTGATACTTCACAGCATCAGCCTCATTAAGTACTATCATACTCTTGCCCTGTAACGGTGGCATTTCCGAATAAGACTACTCTATTTCATCCATTTGCTCAAAGGTGTGTTCAATATAGGTTTTTATGCATTTCCACCTGCCATGCATTCTCTATTAAAAACTTGTATATCTACTATTCCTTGTCACAGCATTTATCATTTAAAATACATTAACATAAATTTTTATAATTGTAAAGAGCTATTTTCAA
>JAGOIH010000121.1 GCA_017995755.1 Sedimentibacter sp.
AACATTGGAAAACATAGGATTTATTAAAGTATCCGGGGATATAACACTGATGGTTAAAGAAGGGGATGTGGGCGGCGGCTGCGGCAACAGTTCAGAAAAATAAAAAAATATAGACAAAGGCAGGGTCTTGTTATATAATGCTAGAGGTAGGGGGACACACCTTCTCTTAAGGGATAGTCTTTAAGAGTAAAGAATGTTCTTAATAAGACTCATTGGTCAAGTGGTCAAGACGCCACCCTCTCACGGTGGAATCAGGGGTTCGACTCCCCTATGGGTTATTGAGGAAAGGGGACACACCTTCTCTAAAGGGATAGTCTTTGAGGGTAGAAGGAATGTCCCCAATAATATAAGGGGACGGGGTTGTTGTCACATATGACAACCCCGTCCCTTTGAACAATGGAGGGAAAAATGGATTTTAAAAAACTGGCAGAATTATTGTATCCAAATATAACAAAGACAATTGAGTATTATGAAAATGAAGCATATCCAAAGCGGGACCTGCCTGAAGGTGCTAAAGTAACAAGACTGGCACCCAGTCCCACCGGTTTTATTCATTTGGGCAATCTTTACGGGGCATTTGTTGATGAACGGTTAGCCCACCAAAGCGGCGGTGTTTTTTTACTTAGAATCGAAGATACCGACGAGAAACGAAAGGTTGAAGGATCAGTTGAAACAATAATTTCATCCCTTGAATACTTCGGCTTAAAATTTGACGAGGGTGCCGGAATTGAAGGGGAAAGAGGAGCTTATGGACCATACTTTCAAAGCAGCAGGGCAGAAATTTATCAGTGCTATGCCAAACACCTGATTGAAACAGGGAGAGCCTATCCATGCTTTTGCTCTGAAGAAGAACTGGAAGACTTAAGGAAGGCTCAGATAGGTGAAAATGTAAATACCGGTTATTACGGCAAGTGGGCAAGAGACAGAAATTTAAGTCTTGAGGAAGTCCGAGAACATTTAGATAATAATGAAGAATTTGTTATGCGTTTCCGTTCTGAGGGAACAGAAGAAGGAAAATTTGAGATAGACGATGCCATTAGAGGTCATTTGTCAATCCATGAAAATTTTCAGGATATTGTTCTTTTAAAAACCAATGGTATACCTACATATCATTTTGCTCATGTGGTTGATGACCACCTGATGAGGATTACTCATGTTGTAAGGGGAGAAGAATGGCTTTCAACTCTTCCCATCCATTATGAATTATTTAAAGCACTTGGCTGGGAAACACCTGTTTATTGCCATACAGCACATTTGATGAAAATTGATGACGGTACCAAGAGAAAACTTTCAAAGAGGAAGGACCCTGAATTAGGATTGGGATATTACATGGAATTAGGCTATCATCCTAAGGCTGTAAGGGAATATCTTATTACCATTTTAAATTCTAATTTTGAAGAATGGAGGATGGAAAATCCGGACAGCCCTATTGATGATTTTCAATTCACATTGGAAAAGATGAGCAATTCAGGAGCCTTGTTTGATTTAGACAAGCTAAACAACATCAGCAAGGATGTACTTTTAAAAATCCCTGCAGAAGAAATTTATGAATTTCTTCACAGCTGGTTAAATGAGTATAAAAAGGAAGCCTTTGAGCTTTTGTCATCAAATAAAGACCAGGTAATAAAGCTCTTGTCTGTGGGAAGAGAAGGGAATAATCCCCGGAAGGATTTGATGTATTGTGAACAAATCTTTGACTTCATAAGCTATTACTTTGATGAGTATTTCAAGATTGTTGATTCTTATCCTGAAAATATCGGTGTGGAAGAAGCCAAAAAACTCCTTCAAGCTTACTTAAATACCTACGACCACTCTGACGACCAAAGTCAGTGGTTTGAAAAAATAAGAGTAATTGCATCTGAAAACGGATATGCTGCAAAGCCCAAGGATTACAAGAAAAATCCCGATATTTACAAAGGTCATGTGGGAGATGTAAGCACCGTAATAAGAATTGCTCTTATGGGCCGGGCATCATCACCTGACCTATGGGAGCTGCAGCAGATAATGGGAGAAGAAAAGGTCAGAAGAAGAATAAAAAAGTCATTTTAATACTTTTTTCCTAATTTTAATTAATTTTTTCTTCCGTTTTAATTAACTTTTTCTTCCATTTTTACCAATTCTTTGGTATAATATAAATGGACCGAGTTTCTTAAAGAAACCAATGGGTGTTAATAATAATTAATGCCTCCCGTGTTTGGAAAGGTACCGTGTTTTCACGCGTGCCTTTATTAGTTTATATACAAGGTGCGTGAAGCACCTTGTTTTTTAATTCTAATGAAAGGATGGAAGAAGATGACAACTGCTTACAATGGTAAAATTTTAAGGGTTAATCTAACAACAGGTGAGGTTAAACCGGAAGAACTCAACATGGACGTTGCAAAGAAATTTATAGGAGGACGCGGATTAGGAACAAAATTTTTGTTGGATGAAGGCGTTGCAACTGTTGATCCCTTATCAGAGGATAATAAACTAGTTTTCATTAACGGTCCTATGACAGGAACAAGTGTCCCTACAGGAGGACGCTACATGGTAGTTACTAAATCACCGCTTAGCGGGATGATCGCATCATCCAATTCCGGTGGTGTATGGGGTGCAAAATTGAAGTATGCCGGCTGGGACGCGATTATTGTGGAAGGAAAAGCAAAGGAACCGGTGTATATCAATATCGATGATGAAAAAGCAGAGATTTTGCCTGCAAACGAATACTGGGGGAAAACTACGGAAGATGTAGTTGAAGAAATGCTTAAGTTGTACCCGAAAGCTTCTATATTAAATATTGGCCCTGCCGGCGAAAAATTATCTCTGATTGCTGCGGTTATGAACGATAAAGATAGGGCAGCAGGACGAAGCGGGGTTGGAGCAGTAATGGGGTCGAAAAACTTGAAAGCAATTTCAGTTACAGCTTCCCGTACTGTTATCGAGCCTTTTGATACTGATATGTTGCGGCAGGCTGCATCAGATAGTCAGAAAAAAATAAGAGAAAACGGTGTTACCAGCGGAGGGCTCCCTACTTATGGAACATCGGTACTGGTGAATATTGTAAATAATTTAGGCTCTTTTCCAACACAAAACTGGCAAAAATCATATTTTGAAACATCTGATAAAATTTCAGGCGAAACATTAAAGGAAAATCATTTAGTGAAGCAAGGCTTCTGTCACAGATGTCCCATAGGCTGTGGCCGTGTAATAGATTTTAAGGGCAAAATTATCGGCGGACCTGAATATGAACCTATATGGGCTTATGGCGCAAACTGCGGTGTAGATGATTTACCGGCTATAAATGAAGCAAACTATATGTGTAATGAATACGGCTTAGATGCTATTTCTGCTCCTTGTACCATAGCTGCAGCAATGGAGCTGTATCAAAGGGGATATATTACAGATGAAGATTGCGACGGGGCTCCTTTAAACTGGGGAAGCGGAAAGGCAATAGTTGAATGGACCAAACGAATGGGTCAGGGATATAATGAATTGGCAAAATTAATGTCAAAGGGCTCATATCGTCTTTGTGAACATTATGGTGTGCCGGAATATTCAATGAGTGTTAAAAAACAAGAAATGCCTGCTTATGATGCAAGAGGAATTCAAGGAATAGGCATCACATATGCAACCAGCAACAGAGGCGGCTGCCATGTACGGGGATATATGATTTCTCCCGAAGTTTTGGGATTGCCTGAAGCACTGGATCGTTTCACCACAGAAGGAAAAGCAAAATGGGCTAAAACTTTCCAGGATTTAACTGCATGTATTGATTCAATGGGTATGTGCTTATTTACTTCCTTTGCATTGGGAGCCCCGGAATATGCTGCATTGCTGAATGCTGCAACGGGAACTGATTATACAGCTGAAAGATTATTGGAAGTTGGCGAGCGTATTTACAATATTGAAAGATTATTCAACAAATTAGCAGGTATGAAGCCGGAAGATGACCGGTTGCCAAAACGTTTAACTGAAGAACCTATTCCTGAAGGCCCGTCAAAAGGTGAATTAAGTAAAATCTCTGTTACCTTGCCGGATTATTACAATGTTCGGGGCTGGGTTGATGCATTCCCAACAAATGAAACATTAATGAGGCTGGGATTGGAAGAAGAAATGCTTAAAGAAGAAGCGCTGGTGGAATAAATGATTGAAATACGTTTATTTGCAACACTACGTGATGGCAGGGAAAAAATTATTAAGCTTGACCCAAACTCTTTTACCATTGCCGGTGATGTTCTTAAACATTTATCAATATGTCCTGAAGATGTTGCCATATACCTAATAAACGGCAGACATTCTAATTTAGATGCACCGATTAAAGATGGCGATGTTATCGCCATCTTTCCTCCGGTAGGAGGCGGATAGATGCCGGGTATAAAGGAGAGTAAGATGCAGCAAAATGACCTTAGAAAGGTGTATCTGGAAATTACCGAGCACTGCATTTTAAACTGCACTACTTGTTTTAGGCAAAATTGGACTGATGCCCCTGCTGCTATGTCTTATGATTTAGCCTTTATGGGAGAAAATCATTACAAAATTAACCTGTAAACTGTTGCAGTTGCAAAGCATGCCAAAAATGCAAGGGCAGTCGGTATTATGAAGGCTGCAAATGTCCATTTCAGACTGCAGGTTTCTTTTTTTATTGTCCACAATGTTGTGGAACACGGCCAATGAAGAAGGGAAAACAACATTACATTAATGGCTGTTAATGCAGTCCAGCCGTTGGATAATAGTATTTGCCTTAATAAACTAATACTTTCAAAATCTGTCAAAGATCCTGTTGACATATATGCCATCAATAAAACCGGAATCACTATTTCATTTGCAGGAAAACCTGCTATAAAAGCAATAAGTATGAATCCGTCAAGGCCTATGGCTCTTCCCAAAGGCTCCAGATAATTAGCTGCATGAATCAATATACTCATATCGTCCACATAAATATTTGCCAAAAGCCATGTAGCAGCTCCGGCAGGTGCTGCAACAATAACTGCTCTTGACAATACAAATATTGTTCTGTCTAACAATGATGTATAAATTATTCTTCCTGCCTGGGGTGCCCTGTAGGGAGGAAGTTCCAGTGTAAATGTAGAAGGAA
>JAGOIH010000122.1 GCA_017995755.1 Sedimentibacter sp.
TTGGTTCTTGAAGAATTAGGCCCTGAGGCAACTGTTGAGGATGTTGTTGCTGCAACAGAAGCAAATTTAATCGTTTCACCTGACTTGAAACGCTTTGGAACTGAATTTTTAGATCAATAAATCTTTTCGATATGAGGATAAAAAAACAGGAGAAATCTCCTGTTTTTATTATCCTGTTAATACCATCTGACCATAATAAAGTGTAACCAGCATGAATTCTAAAGACACTTTATACTATACCCCTACCGGTCTGTTTTTTAAAGTTACTATGATGGTCTCCTCTTCACCGTTTCTTAAAATTTTAAATTCCGCCTTGTCGCCTTCTTGATAATCATATAGTTTTCTTTGTATATCTGTCATATTTTCTGTATTTTTCCCATCAATTTGAATAATAACATCATTTGGCTGAAGACCGGCGTCCTTTGCAGGGGAATTCTTCATAGTTTCTATTATAACTACTCCATAGTCTGCTGTCAGGTCAACTCCGTAAAGCATTTCATAGGTTTCAACATCCATGCCTGAGATGCCCACATATACCGGTTCAAAGGTACCGTCAGTTATTATTTGATCTAAAACAGGTTTTATGATATTGATTGGTATTGCAAAACCCAATCCTTCAGCTGTCATCATTTTAGCCGCATTTATCCCTATTACCTGTCCCTTTGCGTTAAACAGGGGACCGCCGCTGTTGCCTGAATTTATGGATGCATCAGTCTGGATAAGGGGTTCAATTATTGTTCCGTTTTCAACCTGGATGGATCTGTCGAGACCGCTTATTATGCCTTGTGTAACTGTTCTTTCCAGGTCCAGGGTCATTGGATTGCCTATGGCAACCGCCAGCTCTCCAACCATCAATTCATCAGAATTTCCTAATTCTGCAGACGGAAGCCCTGTCTTGTTTATTTTAACTATTGCCAGGTCCAATGTTGTATCATACCACATAACCTGACCTGTTTCTAATGAACCGTCAATTAATGAAACTGTTATATTTTTATAATTTCCGTCACCGATTACATGTGCGTTGGTAACAATGTATCCTTTTGAATCTACAATAAAGCCGGAGCCCATGCTTTGTGCATTTCTGGTTTGGGGTCCCCAGAATGTATTAACCTGCTCTTCAACTTCAGTTGTTATTCCAACAACGGTTTTTTGCGATTTTTCAGCTACTGCTGCTGCAAAATATAAATCATCATTCAAATTTATATTAACCTCTTGGGCGCTGATTGTTGACTCATTTTCTTTTTCTTTTGCTGCTTCATTCAGCTTGACAGCAGTCACATAAGAACCTGATAGACCTCCGATTATTGCAGCCGCCAATGTGAGGGCCACATAACCCATAAATGATTTTTTTCGTCCGGGCTTTTTATAAGTCTCTCCCGTAATGAAATTAACATCGCCGTATTCATTTGACATATTATGATTTGTTTTGTCTTGTTGGTTTTCTTGTTGGTTTTCATTTTCTGAATTATCATTCAATATATTATTTTGCTGATTTTCATTTTCCGGATTTTCATTTAAATTTTGATTGTAATCCATTGTTCATCACTCCTATATACGATTAATCTTTATATTTTTTTATGGTATAATTATATCCCTATTTTCTTTATTGAAACTTAAATTTAAAAAATATACCCGGCATTCTTACAGGATTTGGCTGACATGAGTGTTAAAAAGGTATTGAATTACAGTAATTTTCATATATAATGTAAAATGTGCGGAGGTAAGAATGAAAATTGTAAAAATTGCACTTCAAATATCAATAATCTATATTATTTACCTGGCAGGTAATCTTATAAGCAGTCTTATAACCGGTATAATTGTTATTCCCGGCAATATAATAGGCATGGTAATGCTCCTGCTATTACTTGCAGGAAATGTTTTGAAGCTTTCAATGATTGAAGAAAGCTCAAGTTTCATGCTTAAATACATGGGTTTTTTCTTTGTGCCCATAACTGCGGGTATTATGGAATCCTATAAGCTTATACAGGACAGCATTGTGCAAATAATTTTTATCCTGTTTGTATCCTGCATTCTTGTAATGTATGTATCCTGCAAGGTTACCGATCTACTTATTTCATACAGGGAGAACAGCCATGATTGATATAATTACAGCACTTTTTTATATATTTCTTACAGTAGTTGTTTTCAAATTCGGTCTTTTTATAAACAATAAATTCAAAATAGTATTTTTAAATCCAATTCTTGTAGCTGCCATTATAATAATTATTATTTTAATAGTATTTGATATTTCATATTCTGATTATTACAAAGGCGGAAGAATAATAGTATCAGCCCTGGGTCCTATTGTCGTGGTGCTTGCAGTACCTCTTTATAAAAACAGAGATGAGCTGATGAAAAACTTTATTCCAATAATAGGAGGAGTAACAGCAAGCATAATTACATCATTTGTATCAATAACAGTTTTATGCAGGCTGTTTGGAATTGATGAAACAATATTTTTGTCCCTCTTATCCAAATCGATTACAACCCCAATGGCTGTTGAATCAACGAAGATGCTTGGCGGGAATGAAGCTGTAACTGTTCTGGCAGTGGTAATCACCGGTTTAACCGGTGCAGCTGTTGCGCCTCTTGTAATAAAAATAGGCAAAATAAAGAATAATACTGCAAAGGGAATAGGAATCGGTTCTTCATCTCATGCAGTGGGTACTTCAAAGGCTCTTGAAATAAATGAGGAAGTTGGTGCAGCCAGCGGTCTTGCAATAGGTGTAACCGGTTTAATGACCATAATAGCCGTAATTATTTTTGCATAGGAGAAGCTATGATTTATTTATCAGAAATCAAAAAAGAAGATATGGAACACATTTACAATTGGTTTTCCGACACTGAGTTTCTAAAATATTATGATTATTATCCGCCTCTTCCTTTACCCAAGGCTGAAGTGGATAAAATGTTCAAATATTATGAGGACAGCGGCAAATCCAAGGTCTTTGCCGTAAAAAAAGACAGGTTGACAATAGGCCTTGCCGGCTTTGATGATATAATAAAAGAAAATCAGGCTGCAACCTTGTTTATAGGTTTGGGCAGCAAAAATGAAAGAGGCAGAGGATACGGCAGAAAATCCATGGATTTATTGTTGGAATATGGTTTTAACAACCTTAATTTCCATAGAATTCAGCTGAATGTTCTGGAATTTAATTACGGAGCAATTGCCCTATATGAAAAATGCGGTTTTAAAAAGGAAGGCATTTTCAGGGAATTTGTATTAAGGGACGGCAAAAGATACAACCTGCTTTTATATGGCTTGTTAAAATACGAGTGGGAAATGAATAAAGAAAAAATATTCCTGGCTTAAAGGCATATTGAGGGCACACCTCTAGAGGTGTGCCCCATACCTTTTATTAAGCAATATTGCTGTCGATCATTCTCACAAAGGATGACAGTGGTTTTACTCCGATTTCCTTTGATGTGAACCTTCCTTCCTTAAAGAATATTATAGTAGGTATTGTTTGTATACCGTAGCGAATAGCCAATTCCTGCTGTTCATCTATATTTACTTTTACAGTTGTAATTTTACTGCTGTATTGTTCAGCAATCCTTTCTATTACCGGTGCAACCATTCTGCAGGGAGCACACCAATCTGCATAGAATTCCGCCAAAACATATCTGGTTTTCATTATCGTGCTGTCAAATTCCCCAGTACTGTTAATTGTAATAATTTTTTCTGCCATTTCAATTCTCCTTTTTATCTATTTGCATTGCTGCATGCTGGGCAGCAATCAAACCTTCGCTTATTGCTTTTGAAAGCTGAAGGGGTTTTCCTGTAATATCCCCTGCCGCATATAGACCCGGAATGTTTGTTTCCATATGTTTGCTGGTATTTATGAAGCTGCCGTCCAATTCCAGTCCGTCGATCAATGCAGCAGGTGCAACAGCATCCCTGAGCATAAACACAGCGTCTGTTTTTATGGTTTCACTGCCCGTATTAACAGCTTCAACTGTGTTTTCGCCTATTATTTCAGTAATAGTACCTTTAATAAATCTTATATCATTGCTTAAGTTCTCGTTTTTTGGTTTTTGAGATATAAAGCTGACATTCACCCCAATGCTCTGCAGGAAGTTTGCTTCTTCCCAAGCGTCATTGGACTGGTCCCATACAAGAGCATTCTTGCCTCTGTAAAGCATTCCATCGCATGTGGCGCAGTAGCTTACTCCGCTTCCTAAAAGCCTTCCTTCTCCCGGAAGTTCTTTAATTTTTGATATTCCCATTGCAAGTATTACTTTTTTTGATTCTAAAATTTCACCGTTTATGTTTACCATAAAACTTTCGCCTAAGGGAAGTATGTTCACTGCTTTGCCTTCTTCGATTTTTATATCCATAGCTTCTGCATGTTCTTTAAACTTATCCATCAATTCTTTTCCGCTTGCATGATAAAAACCCAAATGATTATCAACCCGCTCAGCTTTTGACAGATAATTTTCCCTGTTTGAAAAAATTCGTACACTCTTTCCACGGGTAACAGCGTTTACCGCTGCTGACAAGCCTGCAGGACCTGCTCCTATAATTATTATATCTACTATTTCTCCCATATTAACCTCACATTCTTCATTGATTCACCCGGCGGCTTACTCCGGAATAATTACTTAAAAAAACTCAATCTTCTGCTTATGGCAGTAAAGGTTCCCGTAAAAGTCATAATCCCGATTATTACTAAAATAAAACCGCCCAGTTTTATTGTATATTTGACTAAATTCCTTTTTTCCTTAAAGAAATTCAATGTTTCAGTTGTAAATATTCCCAGGATTATAAAGGGTATTATAAATCCCAAGGCATAAACAAATACAAGCATATTTCCCGCAAATGCATTTTCAGCATTTGATGCCAGTATTAATACTGATGCCAATGCAGGTCCCACACAGGGAGTCCATGCAAAGCTGAATGTAAATCCCATAATGTATGCAAGTATGGGATTCATTTTTCCGCCTATATCCATATTTATCCTTTTTTCCATTTTTAAAAAATTCAGTTTTATGATAT
>JAGOIH010000017.1:0-6290 GCA_017995755.1 Sedimentibacter sp.
GCTAATATGGAGAATATTAGAACAATAAATGTTCCATTCTCACCACCGGATATAACTGATGAAGAGATTGAAGAAGTTGTAAAAGCAATGAAATCCGGTTGGATTACAACAGGCCCAAGAACTAAGGAATTTGAAAGAAAGATTGCAGAACATGCAGGTGTGAACAAAGCGGTTTGTTTAAATTCTGCAACAGCTGCAATGGAGCTTACCCTTCGGATTTTAGGAATAGGACCCGGGGATGAAGTTATTACTTCAGCTTATACATACACAGCTTCAGCTTCAGTAATAAACCATGTGGGTGCTAAGATTGTACTTGTTGATACTTCTGCTGATTCATTCGAGATGGATTATGAAAAGTTAGCTGATGCGATTACAGAGAATACAAAAGCTGTTATCACTGTTGATATAGCCGGGAAAATGTGCGACTACGATAAGATATATGAAGTAGTAGGAAGCAAGAGAAATTTATTCAAAGCGGACAATGAACTGCAAAATTTATTTAACAGAGTAATTGTGATGTCCGATGCAGCACATGCTTTCGGAGCTGAAAGGAAAGGCCTTAAATGTGGACAGGCAGCGGACTTTACCACCTTTTCCTTTCATGCAGTAAAAAATCTTACAACTGCTGAAGGTGGAGCTGTTCTTTGGAGAAATGATTTAGGATTCGACGACGAAGAATTGTATAAGCAGTATATGTTGTACAGTCTTCATGGACAATCAAAGGATGCATTAGAAAAAACAAAAAAAGGCTCATGGGAGTATGACATTGTTTATCCTGCATATAAGTGTAATATGACGGATATTTTAGCCGGGTTTGGACTGATACAATTACGTAGATATGAAGGTCTATTGAAAAGGCGTAAAGAGATTATTAAGATATATGATTCAATGCTACATCCGTTAGGTGTACAAAGTTTAATTCATTTTGGAGAGGATTTCACCTCTGCAGGACATCTTTATTTAGCTAGGATACCCAATATTAGTGAAAATGAGAGAAATGAGATTATTATAAAGATGGCTGAGAATGGGATTTCAACAAATGTTCATTATAAACCTCTGCCTATGCTTACAGCATATAAGAATTTAGGTTTTGATATAAAGGATTATCCGAATTCCTTTGATATGTATAAGAACGAAATTACACTGCCTCTTCATACATTGTTAAGTGATGAGGATGTGAAGTACATTTGCGAAAGTTTGAAGAAAGCAATGAATAAAGTGTTGCAAACCAGACAGGTTGTGGCAGATAAGTAGGAGTAAGGGTATGTATAGGAAGTATTTTAAAAGAATAATTGACTTTGTTCTAGCTGTAATAGCTTTACCCTTTTGGTTTATTATATTGATTATTATCGGAGCAATTATATACATCCAAGATGAAGGTCCAATTTTCTATAATGCACAACGACTAGGTCAAGATGGAAAGATATTCAAAATGTATAAATTCCGTTCTATGAAGGTAAATTCTCTTGATTTCAGAAATGAAGATGGGTCTACTTTTAATTCTGAGGATGATCCAAGATTAACTAAGATAGGTAAGTTTATCAGAAAGACAAGTCTTGATGAAACACCCCAGCTTTTAAATATCATTAAAGGTGACATGAGCATTATAGGGCCAAGACCCGATTTGCCAGAGCATAGAGATTTATATGAAGGTAATGAGGAACGCAAGCTAGAAGTTAGACCAGGGGTTTCAGGATTAAATCAAGCTTATTATAGAAATACAGTACCTTGGAAAGAAAGAATTCAGAATGATATTTATTATATTGATAATCTTACAATATTGTTGGATATCAAGATTTTTTTAAAAACAGTTTCATCGGTTCTTAAGAGGGAGTCTGTATTTATAGAACACAAATCTGAAAGCAAGAGTGGTGTGAAAGCTAATGGCTAATACCAATTATGAGTGCAAACATCTGCAGTGGGATACGGATTATTTTGGTGTTAGTTCTGCCAGAGTAAATCTATTCGGTATTGTAGATGAAAAAGGTCAAGAAGATATAGTAGAGTTTTGTAAAGGTTATGATTTTGTTACTATTTCTAATCTTGACAATACAAAAGAAAATAATCATTGGATAGGCAATAGAACTAATGCATTTCTTACTGATATAAATGTTAAGTTTATTAAAGTCTTGGAGGATAAGCCAGACTATCAAGATGAGAAAACCTATACAGCGAATTGCTTATATAAAAATGCACAGATAGTTGATATTGCAGGAAAGTCATTTAATTATTCCAGGTTTTTTAATGATTCAAAACTTCCAGAAAAAAAAGCGAAGAATATTTATATTCACTGGACTGAATGCGCCTTTAATAATAAAGATAAGTACTTTGTTATCTCTGAAAGAGAAGGAAATGTAGCAGGCTATATTCTGTTTTCATTCATTGAAGACAGAAGTGTGATTGAACTCATCGCTGTTGATGAGAAGTATCAAGGACAAAGAGTCGGGAAGTCACTGATTAATACAATGGAATCATTTGTTATAGATAAAGGAATTGGAAAAATTAAAGCAGGAACACAAGTGAATAATATTTCAGCTACTCGGTTTTATTCGAAGATGGGCTTCGAGTATGTGAGTTGTGGAAGTGTGTATCATTTGTGGAGATGATAGTATGGAGACAGGTTAATGAAAGTATTATATATTGCAACATCATTTCCGGAACCTAATAAAGGTGCGACTATTTATACTGATTTGGCTGAAGCCCTATATGAAGCAGGTCATGAAATAACGGTAGCAGTTTCAGAACAAGCGAAAAACCTAAGCCGGACACAGATGAAAAAAGAACGTGGATTTGATGTTTTAAGAATAGTTACTGGAAATTATTATGATGTAAGTCTTATAGAAAAAGGAATCACTACATTAAGAATTCCAATTATAATGAAAAATGAAATCTCAAAGTACATAGTCAATAGAAAATTTGATTTTATACTTTACGAAGCTCCACCTGTAACTAATGCTAGCTTAGTTGCATGGGCTAAAAAGAAGTTTGATTGTCCTTCATATTTAATGCTAAAAGACATATTTCCACATAATGCTGTCGATATAGGGATAATGAAAAAGAGCAGTATTATTTATAGATATTTTATAAAAAAAGAGAAAGATCTGTATAAGTCAGCAGATATTATTGGTTGTATGTCAGAAGCAAACAAGCAGTATATTATCAAGCATAATTCTTGGTTGAATGAGAGTAAGATTGAATTGCTTCCTAATACTAAGAGGATTACTGATGAGATCGAACCTGTAAAACTAAAGATAAGACAACAATACTCCATTCCGGAGGATGCATGTGTGTTTATTTTTGGCGGCAACATGGGGAAACCGCAATATGTAGACTTGCTGAGCCAAGCAATTATAGAATGTAAAAATGATGAAGGTATATATTTCTTATTTGTGGGTAGGGGTACGGAACGATACAAACTGGAAAATACAATAAAATCAGAAAATATAATAAATGCAAAAGTTATTGAAAACTTACCGAGAGATCAATATGAACAAATTACCAAGGAAAGTGATGTTGGACTCATAATTTTAGATCCTCGGTTCACAATTCCGAATTATCCATCAAGAATACTATCTTACATGGAGTATTCAAAGCCGGTATTAGCAGCAACAGATAAAACAACTGACATAAAGGATTTGATTCTTCAATCTAAATGTGGTGAATGGGTATGGTCCGGTGATAAGGATAAGTTTGTAGAAGCTATAAGAAGGATGTCAAAAAGTCCGTTACTTAAACAGATGGGAAGGAACGGCAGGGATTATGTTAAAAAGAATTTTTCTTTAGAAAGCTCTGTAGATATACTTGAAAAGCGTTTTAACAAAGAAACGAGGCAGCAAAATGTTTAAAGATAAAACCATGCTAATCACAGGCGGAACAGGCTCCTTCGGCAATGCCGTAATGGGAAAATTCCTGAAAACGGATATAAAAGAAATTCGCATTTTCTCACGTGATGAAAAGAAACAGGACGATATGCGAAGACACTATAAGGATGACAAGCTTAAGTTTTATATAGGAGATGTAAGGGATATCCAATCTGTAAAAGATGCTATGCACGGAGTAGATTATATATTTCATGCCGCAGCACTTAAGCAGGTTCCGTCATGTGAATTTTTCCCGTTAGAAGCAGTAAAAACAAATGTTTTAGGGACAGATAATGTGCTTACAGCTGCCATTGAACATTTTGTAAAGAAAGTCATCTGTCTCTCTACTGACAAAGCTGCTTATCCAATAAATGCAATGGGAATTTCAAAAGCAATGATGGAAAAAGTTTTTATTGCCAAGTCTAAGACAGTTGATGCTGATAAGACTCTAATATGCGGAACTCGTTACGGTAATGTGATGGCTTCCAGAGGTTCAGTTATACCCCTGTTTATTGATCAGATAAAAAGCGGACAACCATTAACTGTTACAGACCCCAATATGACCAGATTTTTAATGAGCTTGGAAGAAGCAGTAGAGTTGGTGGTATTTGCATTTCAGAATGCTGAAGCAGGTGATATTATGGTTCAGAAGTCGCCTGCATCTACAATTGCTGATTTAGCTCAAGCTGTTAAAGAACTGTTTAATGCTGATAATGATATAAAAATTATCGGCACCCGACACGGAGAGAAAAGATATGAAACTCTTTTAACAAAAGAAGAATATATAAAGGCGGAAGATATGGGCAGCTTTTATAGAGTGCCTGCTGATAAAAGAGACCTGAATTATGATAAATATTTCATAGAAGGAAGTCAAAAGTTATCATCTAACGGAGAGTATAATTCTGATAATACAGAAAGGTTGAATATAGAACAGATTAAAGAAAAGTTACTATTACTTGAATGTATAAGAAAAGAATTGGAGTATTTTAATTATAGATATGAAACAGCAATCACCATGTAGTCTTCTAAATTAATAGAAAGGCCGAAATAAGTGATGAAAATACTTATAACAGGAGCAAAGGGTTTTATAGGGAAGAACCTTATTACTGAACTAAAAAACAGAAAATATACAGATTTATTTGAATACGATATAGATACAAACCCTGTTTTGCTTGATAAATATTGTAAAGAAGCAGAATTTGTATTTCATTTGGCAGGAGTGAATCGTCCAAAAGAGCAATCGGAGTATATGGAAGGAAATTTTGGGTTTACATCAATACTGCTTGATTTACTTAGAAAGCACAAAAATATCTGTCCTATAATGCTTTCTTCTTCTATTCAAGCTGAATTAGATAATCCTTACGGCAAAAGCAAAAAAGCAGTAGAAGAATTATTGATTGATTACGGGAAGAAAAACGGTGTAAAAGTATTAATCTACAGGTTTCCAAATGTATTCGGTAAATGGTGCAGACCAAATTACAACAGTGCTGTCGCAACATTCTGCCATAATGTTGCTCATGACCTGCCTATAACCGTGAACGACCCAAGTGTTGTAATGAAACTTGTATATATAGATGATGTGGTAAATGAATTGATAAGTGCTTATGAAGGCAAAGAAAATAGAAAGATCGAATTCTGCGAAGTTCCTATAGTCTATACCATTACCCTCGGAGAGATTGCTAAATTATTGTATTCATTCAAAAAAAGCAGAGAAGGGCGTTCAATTCCGAATATGTCTGATGTATTTATCAAAAAGCTGTATAGTACATATTTGAGTTATTTACCGGAAGACAAATTCAGCTATGAACTAAAGATGAATGTGGATAACAGGGGTTCTTTTACAGAATTCATAAAAACACCGGACAGAGGACAGGTTTCAGTAAATATATCTAAACCGGGAATTACAAAAGGAAACCATTGGCATCACAGCAAGAATGAAAAATTTTTAGTAGTCAGCGGTAAAGGCGTTATCCGATTCAGAAAAATATATTCAGATGAAGTTATAGAGTATTTTGTAAGTGGAGATAAGATGGAAGCAGTAGACATTCCGCCGGGATACACACATAATATCGAAAACCTTGGTGATATAGATATGGTTACCATTATGTGGGTCGATGAGTCTTTTGAACCTGAAAAACCAGATACTTGTTACTTGGAGGTAACGATGTGAAAAGATTAAAAGTTATGACGGTTGTTGGTACGAGACCGGAGATAATAAGACTATCTGCTGTTATTAACAAATTAGAAGAGTCAAAAGTTATAGAACATGTTCTTGTTCATACAGGACAAAACTACGACTATGAACTATATGAAGTGTTTTTTGAAGATTTCAAATTAAAAAAACCTGATTATTTTCTTAATGCAGCTAACGGAACAGCAGTAGAAACTATAGGTAATATTCTTATTAAAATTGATCCGATTCTTGAAGAA
>JAGOIH010000017.1:6390-24234 GCA_017995755.1 Sedimentibacter sp.
ATGAAAGACCGGAAGCTATGGAAGAAACATCAGTAATGATGGTAGGACTAAAAAGAGAAAGAATTCTACAGGGCATAGAAATATTAGAGACTCAAGAGAAGGATACTTTAAGGAAAGTTGGAGATTACTGTATGCCCAATGTTTCAGATAAGGTACTTAGGATAATACTATCTTATACTGATTATGTTAATAGGGTTGTTTGGGGGAAATAACAGAAAAGAACTGGATTTAGAAAGGTATGAAATTTATGAAATTGTTATTAATAGCACCATGTCCTCCTCCATATGGAGGAATATCAAACTGGAGTAAAATTGTAATCGATGGAATCAGGAGGTATTTTGCTGACATTGACCTTGATGTAATAGATATATCTCCACGAAGAAGGGAAACTGAAGGACGAAACCTTTTTAACCGAGCTATGGATGGTATAACTAGTACTATTAAGGCTTTATGTATTGCTAAAAAAACATTAAAAAACAGCAAACCTGATTCTGTTCATCTTACAACAAGCGGGAGCCTGGCGTTATTAAGGGACTATGTGCTGTTAATATTTTTCCGCAAGCATCAAATAAATACAGTTTATCATATTCATTTTGGCAGAACTGCAGAAATTATTAAATATGGCAGTTGGGAGCGCATATTGCTAATGCATGCTATGAAACATGCAGGGTCAGTAATAATTCTTGATAGATTAAGCTTTAATTCACTAAGAGAACAGTTTCCCCTGCTTCAAGTAAAGAAGATAAATAATCCAATTAAAATTATGGGCGAACCCCGCAATTCAACATCTAAATATTATATGTTTCTTGGATGGGTTTTGAAAACAAAGGGTATAGAAGAACTTGTTTCAGCATGGAATCAGGCAGGAATAAACGCAACTCTTCGCATTGTCGGGCCTTATCAAGAGTCTTATTTAGAGTATTTACATCAGGCCGGCTATGATTTTAAAAGCATTATTTTTGAAGGAGAAAAAGGACATGATGAAGCTATGGAAATTCTGTCAGAATGTGAAGCTTTTATTCTGCCAAGTTATTCTGAAGGATGCCCATATGTTATTTTAGAGGCTATGTCATTTAAAAAACCAATAATAGCCACCAATGTCGGTGATATTCCAAATATGCTTAGTAATGAATGCGGAATCCTTGTTGAACCGCATAGTAGCACTCAAATATGCGAGGCAATAAAAAGTTTAGAATCTGATTCGGATTTGAAAATTCGAATTGGTTCTAACGCATATAAAAGGGTCTTGGAAGAGTATTCTATCAAAGAAATTCTGGACTTATACAGAAACGAATGGGAAAGCAAATATGAATCTATTCCATTTTTACTGAATGTTTCATAAAGTTATATAAATTGCTGTATGAGGAGATTATCTTGAAAAAAGTTTTGATAGTAATTCCAACTGTTAGAACTGGAGGAGCAGAAAAGTTAGCTTTAGATATAAGCCGTTTACTAGATAAAAATAAATTTGAAGCTACATTGCTGTGCTATTATAGTGACCAGCCCGATGCTTACGAAAGTCTTATAAGGGATGAAAATATTAAGATCGTTTACCTAAATAAAAAATTAGGACTTGACTTTACCATGTTTTCAAAGGTTAAGGAAGTAGTAGAACTGATTAGTCCTGATATAATTCACGCACATCTTGACACGTTGCTATATTTGATTCCTTCATTTAATAGAAACCAGGTCAAACTTTTTACAATACATAGTACCCCGTGCTATGAGGCGAGTGGAATACTCCAGAAGATTATCCGCACTTTTTGTTTTCATTATAAAAATGTTATTCCTGTGGCAATTAGTCAATGTTTTGTTCAAGACATTGCCTCATATTATCAATTAAATGAAAAACGAATTGCATGTATACCAAATGGCATTGATTTTGGGAATTTTAATACAAGTAAACGCAAAAAAACTGAAGATAACATATATAAATTTATTACTGTAGGATCAATGAGACCTGAAAAAAATCAGAAATTACTAATAAAAGCATTTGCATACGTACGTAAAAAAAATCCAAATACACAATTGACAATTGTGGGTGATGGAACTCTCAAACCGGAAATTGAAAAACTTATAGCTGCATACCACCTTCAAGATGCTGTAAATTTAACAGGAATAGTCAGTAATGTGGGGGATTATTTAGCTAGTGCCGATGCTTTTGTTCTTTCATCTGATTTTGAAGGTCTTCCATTGTCTTTATTGGAAGCAATGGCATGCGGTCTCCCGATTGTTTCTACAAAATGCGGTGGTACAGTTGACATTATTGATGATGGAGTGAATGGATATTTAGTGGATATAAATGATATTGGGCAGCTGAGTGATGCCATGTATAGAGTGACACTACTTTCTGAAGAGTTAAGACTACGTATGATTGAAAAATCATTTGAGATTTTGCCTATGTATGATATTAAACGCTGCACTGGCGATTATGAGAGATTATATACAAAAAATATAGTAACTATGCTTAAATAAATGAATTGCGAGGGTACCATGAATGATACAATAGCAACTTGCAAATCAAAACATCCAATTAGCGTGCGATGCCTTTTTGCCTGGCTTGTACTCATGCCATTTTCATTTGTTGCACTTGGCAGTCTTGGGTCTATATTGAAGTTGCTGACGATTGTAATTATTGTATACTATTTTATAAAAGGCGGACGATTAAAATATCGAAAATCAGCAATTTTATTTACATGGTTTTTATATGTTATATATTATGCAGTCAGCTTAATATGGTCATTGAATTTATCGGATGCAATAGTATATGTAATTGGTTATATTCAGTTTTTTGTTTTAGCTTTTCTTTTTAGCAGCGAGATTATGGATAATGACGATATTAGGCATTTGGAAGATGCATGGATATTTATATCGATATTTTGTATTATCATTTTTATAACCGGGGGAGACAAATCAATTGAATATAGTGATAGGAGTACATTGTATATGTTAGGTACATTTACCGATCCAAATGAATTCGGGGGATATTTCTGTATTCCGACTGGACTGATGTGTAGCAGGTTGTTTTCTGAAAACAAGCGTAAAAGTTGTATTTATTTGATTCTTATTATTGTTTCAACATATATTGTGTTGAGGACCGGTTCCAGGGGTGCACTTCTGGCTTTAATAGTATGCATTATAGCAGCCATGTTTCGAGCTGCCAGAATGTCATTTAAAAACACTCTTTTTATAATAGTGCTTGCCATTTTGTCATATTTTATTATTCTCAATTTTATGCTACCTCAAATTTCTGAATCAGTTCTCAATCGATTTACATTTGAATCATTAAAAGCTGATGGTGGAAGTGAAAGAAAATTAATTTGGACAAAATCTATTAAGTATTTTTATGAAGAATCAATATTTAGGCAGGTTTTGGGCTTAGGCATATTTGGTGGAACTTTTTATAAAGCAACGATGCATAATCAGTTATTACAAAATCTGATTGATGGCGGATTTATAGGCTTGTTATTATATTGTGTACTTATGGTATTGGGATTTATAAATATATATAAAAAATACAAGAATTTTGTACCCGGTTATATCGGAATGATGCTGTTAAGCATGACGCTGACAATGACTTCATCGTATAAACCACTATGGACATTGATGATATTAGGATTAATTGACATAAGAAGAGAATAACCTAAGCTTAAATATTTTTACCTTGCTTTTTATTTCGACACATCTCAAATTTTATAAGGCTTACAAAAATAATCGCCTAAAATAATATTTACATTATGGAAAAATCTAAGGTGGACAAGTTTATAAAGGAAGAATTGAAGGTAATAAAATGGAGGATGGCTATGATGAAAGTTTTAGTTACGGGAGGGGCAGGCTATATAGGCGCTGTCTTAGTAAGGAAATTGCTGAAAGAAGGTTATGAGGTAAGAGTTCTTGATTCGCTTAAGTATGGGGGAGAATCAATTATAGATTTGCTAAATAACCCTAAGTTTGAATTTGTCAAAGGTGATATCAGAGACAGGGAAATTGCATATGCATCAACCAAGAATGTGGATGCAGTAGTGCATCTTGCAGCAATAGTAGGCGACCCTGCTTGTTCACAATTTCCTGTTGAAGCAAAGGAAGTAAATTATGATGCATCGGCGCAATTATATGAAGAATCCTTGAAAAACAATGTAGGGAGGTTCATTTTTTCTTCGACTTGCTCTAATTACGGAAAGATGGATAATTCTGAAAAATTCTTGAATGAAGAATCTGAACTAAAACCATTGTCTCTTTATGCTCAAACAAAGGTTGAATTTGAAGAATACTTGCTCAACCAAGATAAAATTAATGTTTGCAAGCCTGTAATACTGAGGTTTTCAACAGTTTACGGGATATCACCACGCATTAGATTTGATTTAACTGTAAATGAATTTACAAAAGAACTTGCCATGGGCAGGGAGCTTTTGGTATATGGAGAACAGTTTTGGCGCCCCTACTGTCATGTGGATGATTTGGCCAACTCGATTTTGTTTGTATTAGAAAGTGATGAGGCAAAGGTTGAATTCAATGTTTTTAATGTGGGCAGCTCAGATGAAAACTATCAAAAGAAAATGATAATAAATGAAATTTTAAAACAAGTACCCGATGGTATGGTTAAATATGTAACAGTTAATGAGGACCCAAGAGACTATCGAGTTAATTTTGATAAAATCAGAGATGTGCTAGGATTTAAAGTAACCAAAAGAGTACCTGATGGGATAAATGAAATAGTTACATTGATAGAGAATGGTTTCATAATTAACCCAGATGATGATAAGTATTACAACATTATAAGAGTAAGAAAACCAGCTATATTGGAGGTTTAGTATGGCACAAAGGTTTATTCCCCTTTCTGTTCCAAATTTAAAGGGCAGAGAATTGCAGTATGTTCAGGATGCTATTGAAACTGAATGGGTTTCCACAGCAGGAAAATATGTAAATAAATTTGAAGAGAAAATAATATCTTACGCTATTACTAAGGGAGCAGTTTCTTGCCAGAACGGAACAGCAGGTCTTCATACAGCCCTTATCGTATCTGGTGTTACAAAAGATGATGAAGTAATTGTACCTGCATTGACATTCATAGCATCTGTTAATCCGGTCAAGTACATTGGTGCAGAACCTGTTTTCATGGATTGTGATGATTCATTGAATATGGATACTGATAAACTGGAGGATTTTTGCAGAAGGGAGTGCATATTTGCAGACGGAAGTCTTATTAATAAACAGACTAAAAAGCATATAAAAGCAATAATAATTGTCCATGTATTCGGAAATATGGCTGACATGGAAAGTATAATTGAGATAGCAAGAGAATACAATTTAATAGTAATTGAAGATGCTGCGGAAGCAATAGGAACATATTATACTCAGGGCAAGTATGAAGGCAGGCATGCAGGCACTATAGGAGATGCAGGTGTCTATTCATTTAACGGCAATAAAATCATTACGACAGGCGGTGGTGGAATGATAGTATCAAATGATGAGGACCTGCTAAAAAGAGCAAAGCACCTAACTACTCAAGCTAAAACAGACGAACTGTACTATACCCATGACGATGTGGGATACAACTATCGGATGACGAATGTACAGGCAGCATTGGGACTGGCACAATTAGAACAGTTAGAAACATTTATTAAAATAAAAATTGAAAATTATATTTTATATAAAGAAAAGATTCATGAGATACCCGGTCTTTCTTTATTGAACTTTAATGAGGATACCAGAAGCAACCATTGGCTTTATTCCTTAATATGCGGGGATGAATATCCGTTGAACAGGGATGAAATAATAATGTATTTATCTTCAAAGGGTGTACAAGCAAGACCAATATGGGGATTGATAAATGAACAAATTCCATATTTAAAAAATCAGGCATATAAGATTGAGAAAGCAAAATTTTATGTAGACCATGTGGTAAATATACCGTGCAGCACAAATCTGACAAAAGACGAGATCCTATATGTAGTAGAGAATCTGAGCAATGCAGCACTGAAATGAAAGTGGTGATACTATGGAAATTAAGGATATCCTCATAGATGAAAACTCAACAATGATTGAAGCTATGAATGCCCTTGATAAAACCGCAAAAAAAATACTTTTTGTTGTTAAAGAAGACAGGCTGGTGGCTGCTATCACTGATGGCGATATAAGGCGGTGGATATTAGCTAAGGGCAGTCTTGATGCAAGGGTTAAAAGTATTGCAAATTATAAACCCTTATTTTTGTATGAAAAGGATAAAGCTTTAGCAAGGAAATATATGAAACAAAACTTAATTGATGCTTTACCCATTGTTGATGAAAATAAAAAGATTATTACAGTAAAATTTTTATATAGGCAGGACATTAAGAACAAGGTTGAACTGGATTGTCCTGTAGTTATCATGGCAGGGGGACTTGGATCCAGGCTGTATCCATATACAAAGATACTTCCAAAACCCTTAATACCAATAGGAGAAATTCCAATTGCGGAGCATATTATTAACAGGTTCCAGCAACTAGGCATAAACAACTTTTATATGATTGTAAATCACAAAAAAAACATGATAAAAACCTACTTTAATGAAATAGCAAAGAATTACAAGATAATTTATATAGATGAAAATCAACCCTTGGGGACAGGAGGAGGATTGAGTTTATTAAAGGGTATTGTAAAGGAAACTTTTATACTAACAAACTGCGATATAATTATTGAGGAAGATATTGGGAAAATTTATAATTTTCACAAAGAAAAAAATAATTTAATTACTATGGTCTGTTCTTTGAAAAATATTACTATTCCATATGGCGTTATCAACATAAGTGAGGACGGCCGAATAGAGGATATGAAGGAAAAGCCTGTACTTAAGTTTTTTACAAACACCGGTATGTATGTGGTTGAGTCGGACATTGTTAATGAACTGGAGAATAATAAAACTATAGATTTCCCTGATATAATTGAACAATATAAAAAAAGCGGAGGTAAAATAGGTATATATCCTATAAGTGAGTATTCGTGGATGGATATGGGACAAATAGATGTACTAGAAAATATGAGAAGGCGATTGGAAAATGAAATGTAAAAAATTGCTGTTAATAGGTGGAGGAGGACATTGTAAGTCTGTATTGGATTCAATATTAGACAATAATGATTATATTGACATAGGAATAATTGAAAAAAAAGAAATTTGTTATGGCGATATATTGGGGATTAGCATAATTGGATGTGATAGTGAGCTTGAATATTATTACAACAACGGTTATCAATTTGCTTTTGTAACCGTTGGCAACATAGGAAATCCAAAAATTAGAATTAAGCTTTATAAACTTGCATATAAAATTGGTTTTAAAATTCCCAATATAATTGATTCTTCCGCCTGTGTCAGCAGGTTTACAAATCTTGGCAGAGGAATTTTTATAGGTAAACAGGCCGTTGTAAATGCAGGTACTTCAATCGGAGATTGTGCAATAATCAATACAAGCTCGGTTATTGAACATGATTGTATTATTGAAGAATTTGTCAATGTAGCACCAGGTGCTGTTGTATGCGGCAATGTAACAGTGGGGAGAAATTCTTATATAGGTGCAAAAAGTGTTATAAGACAGCAGTTGAAAATCGGTTCTAATACAATAATTGGCATGGGTAGCACTGTAACAAAGAACATAGACAGTAATGTCTTAGCCTATGGAAATCCATGCAGGGTTATAAATAGCAAATACTAAAGAAGGTTGAAAGTGAAAACAGCACTGGGAACCGTTTTATATAAACAATCATTTAAATATTTAAATGAGTTTTCTAGGTCAGTAAACAATCAAGACTGCCCGGATTTTGATATGTTGTTTTTAAATGACGATTTAGATGAAGCCGAAATAGATATTTCCATAAATTCAATAAAAAAGAAAGTAATATTATCATCAGGAAAACCAAATAGTACCATACCCCAGTTAAGATACCAGCTTATCAAGTATGCAAAAGAAAATAATTATGATTTGCTGGCGTTGGTAGATTTTGACGACACATTCTCAGAAAACAGGGTTTCAAAAGTCAAAACAGCATTCAATAATGAATACGGCTTTTATTACAACGATATTTATTATTTTTATAAAAAGAATAAATTCTTTAGTTTTTTGCCCGACTATACAAATGAAGTCAATCAAATACTTGAGCAAAATTATTTGGGTTTAAGCAATACAGCAATAAACTTAAGTAAGATTGATTTTGATTTGCTGGAAAAATTAAATGTTACAATATGTAAAGCCTTTGACTGGTATATGTATTCAGTTTTTCTTGCAGAGGGCCATAAAGGGAAAAAAGTTGACGGTTGCAGAACGTATTACAGAATTTATGAAAATAACACTGCCGGTGAATGTAAAAACACAATAAACTATATCAATAATGAAATTAACACAAAAATAAACCACTATTCATTATTAAAACAGTGGGATAGCAAGTATGAAGAACTTTATGATTATTACAAAGCATTGCAGCATGAATGGAAAAGAGGAAATGTTGATTTATTAAGCTATATTGATATCAAAAATGATTATTGGTGGGGTCTTATAAAATCAAATAAGGTGAAGGAGGTTATAGGTTATAATGAAAATCAGAGATAAAGAAATAAAATGTTACTCAAAACCTTATATTATTGCAGATATAGGAGCTAATCACAACGGAGACATGGAGCTTGCAAAAAAAATGATTGATTGTCTTGCAGAATGCGGGGCAGATGCCGCAAAGTTTCAGTCATGGAATGATAAATCCTTAATATCAAGGGAAGAGTATGATAAAAATCAAAAATATGATGACTCTCCAAAGAAACATTTCGGATCATTAAAAGAAATGGTAGAAAAATATTATTTAAGAGAAGAACAACATTTTATGCTTAAAGAATATTGCGTTTCAAAAGGAATTGAATTTTGCTCTACAGCATTTTCAGAACAGGAAGCGGATTTATTGGACAAGTTGGAAGTACCCTTCTTCAAAATAGCATCCATGGATATTAATAATTTAAGATTATTAAAGTATATTGCAAAAAAAGGCAAGCCGGTAATTTTATCTACAGGCATGGCTACTATAGCAGAAATTGAAACAGCAGTTAAATCAATTGAATCAGAGGGAAACAAAAATATAATTATATTACACTGCATTTCCATATATCCGCCAAATCCAAAGGATATTAATTTAAATAATATTATTATGCTTAGGCAATTATTCCCCAATTATCCCATTGGGTTTTCAGATCATACTATAGGGGTTTCAGTTCCAATGGCTTCTGTTGCTTTGGGAGCTTGTGTAATAGAAAAGCATTTTACAATAGATAAAAATTTACCTGGTTGGGACCACGAAATTTCTGCTGATTCAACAGAAATGAAGTTTATTGTGCAAGAAAGTAAAATTGTTGCTGACTCTATGGGTAATTACTATAGAACTGTTTCGGCAGCGGAAGAAGAAAAAAAGAAAAAATTTAGAAGAAGTATAGTTTTGGCTAAGGATATTAAAAAAGGCGAAGTTATAAAAAATGATGATATAACTTATAAAAGACCTGGTACACACATAAGGCCCGATGAGGATATGTATGTAATTGGAAGAAAATTAATAAGAGATATGCATGAGGATGATTTATTGGACTGGTGCGATATGGAGTAATTTGTAGTGAGGTTATATCTTGGCAATTAAAGGAGCAAAAAAATATGATAGCTATTATACCGGCAAGAGGCGGATCAAAAGGTGTTCCGAAAAAGAATATAAGAGAGCTGTCAGGAAAACCTTTGATTTTTTATACTATTAATGCAGCTCAAAAATCGAGATATATCAGCAGAATTATAATTTCTACCGATAGCTTTGAAATAGCGGAGGTTGCCAAATCTTTCGGGTGTGAAATACCATTTATGAGACCTCCTGAGCTGGCAACAGATACATCAAAAGCCTTGGATGCTTATTTATATACAGTTGAGAAACTTAATACTGAGTTTAATGAACAAATAAGGGATTTCTCAGTACTATTGCCCACATCTCCCTTAAGAAATGCAGAAGATATTGATAAAGCCATAGAAATTTTTTATTCAAAAAGGGCAAAAACAGTGATTTCTGTTGTTGAAGCAGAACATCCTCCAACTTGGTATAAAAAAATTAATGATAAAGGTATATTGGAGGATTATTTCAGGGGAGAAGATAACAGCTTGAACAGGCAGGAAGCTGAAAAAACTTACCTGCCAAATGGTGCAATATATATTTTTAATTATAACTCGTTAAAATTAAATTGTAACTACTACAATGATGAGACATACCCTTACATAATGAGCAGAAAAAGCTCAGTGGATATTGATACAGAAGTAGATTTTAAACTTGCTGAACTAATTATAAGGAGCAGTCAGTTGAACTACACACATGGAGATTATAATGGATGAGAATTTTGGAAGATCAATGTATGAAATGGCAGATAGGCTTTTTCCCATATGCAGAAGTTTAACAGGTGAAGGTGTGAGACAAACTCTTAGTATATTAAAAGAAGTTTGTCCTTCAATGAATGTATATGAGGTACCTACTGGAACAATTGCATTCGACTGGAAGGTTCCAAAGGAATGGAATATAAAAGAGGCTTGGATAAAAGATTCAAATGGCAATATTGTTGTTGATTTTAAAACAAATAATCTGCATGTTGTAGGTTACTCAGCACCGGTAAATCAAAAGGTTAGTTTGAATGAATTAATGAAGTATATTTATACCGACACGTCTCAGCCTGATATAATTCCCTATGTTACTTCATATTATGAAGAAAAATTTGGCTTTTGCATGTCGGATAATCATAAAAACAGTTTAAAAGAAGACACGTACCACATGGTTATAGATAGCGAATTGAAAGACGGAAGCATGACTTACGGCGAGATATTGATTCCATCAACAAATATAGATGAAACTGATGGCAGCAATAAAGAAGTATTTCTGTCCACCTATATATGTCATCCGTCAATGGCAAACAATGAATTATCAGGCCCTTGTTTGGCAATATACCTGGCAAAATGGATACGGGAATTAAAAAACAGACGATATAATTACAGGATTATATTTATACCTGAAACAATAGGCTCAATTACATATTTAAGCAAAAATTTAGACACCATGAAAAAAAATATAGTTGCAGGATTTAATATTTCATGTGTTGGTGACAGTAATACATATTCATATGTTGCATCTCGACACGGCAATACTTTGGCAGACAGAACTGCAAAAAATATATTAAAATATTATTATCCTGAATTCAAGAGATACTCCTTTTTGGACAGAGGTTCCGATGAAAGGCAGTATAATGCACCGGGTATTGATTTGCCTGTATGTGGCATATGCCGTTCAAAATACGGAGAATACCCGCAGTACCACACATCTGCCGACAACATGAATTTCATTTCGCCGGAGGGCTTGGCAGGGTCATTTGATGTTTATGTTAAGTGCATTGAGGCCTTGGAAAACAATTATTATTACAAAACGAACTTTTTATGTGAGCCTCATCTAGGCAAAAGAGGTCTTTATCCTGCAACCAGCAGAAAGGGATCAGTTGAAAAAGTACGAACAATGATGGATTTTATGGCATATGCAGATGGGGAAAAAGATTTGATAGAAATTTCTGATATTATTGACGTTCCATTATATGAAATTTTGCCTATTGTGGAAGAACTTATGAACAAAGAGGTTGTTATTCGTGTGCAAAAATTTGTACTAAGATAAATAGATGCATAGATGAATAATGAAAGGAAGTAAAATTATGATTAGCATATTTGTTTGCAGCACGCAATTTCAGCTTATTTTGTCAGCTATGGTATCACAGGAAATAAGAAGCAAAGTGAGTCATAGGCAGGTTCTTTTAGTAGATGTATACAGAGATTCACTTAAAACATTTGTAAGGGATAATAAAGAAGAAATAGGCAAGATATGGGATGAAGTTTACTATATAAATGATAACAATTCAAGTAATAAAAGTGGGATTTTAAATAACAAATTAAATGGAGTAAAAATATTATTCAAAGTAAAAAAAGAAATTGAAGAAATTTTCAGAAAAGTAAAAACAACTGAAATAAAAGAAATCTATATTGCAACGGGTACATATTACAGCTATGTTACCAAACAATTATCACGGTTAGGACATCAAAATAATTGTATAATAAATATTATTGAAGATGGAACCAGCACATACATATATTCAAAAGCAAAGGACAATGATTACATAATTAAGGAATCAAAAAAAATAAGAAATCATATTAATGCTGTAATTAAGCATATTTTGATGTATTTTCTTAGGTATAATAATTTTGATTATGATATGGCTGATAAAATATATGTACTCAATAAAGATATCTATATCGGAGACGAAAGCATTAAAAACAAGTTGATAGATATAGAAGTCCGTCAAGCCATAAGCATTAACTTAAGCATGTACCCCGAGGATAACATAAAAGATATTAATAGAACAGATATTATATATTTTAGCCAGAATATATTTGATTACGAAGACGAAATGATATTTTTAGAAAATCTGTTAAGTGAATGTAATTATTGTTATAAGCCACACCCCAGTGCAGATAATATCATAACAAACAATAAAATATTGGATTCTGTTCCATGGGAAATATTATGCAATTACATCGAAGAGGATTTAATTTTTATATCTATAGCGTCAACTGCTGTCTTTACACCTCTTTTGATGTATAACAAAAAAAACAAGGCAATTTTACTTTATAAAGTTTTGGATATTAATATAAGTAAGAAGTTAGATGAATTTTTTATTAAGGTGCAAAACATCTATAAGGATAGAGTCTATGTGCCGGAAGATTCAATACAATTACAAAATGTTTTAAAAAATATAAAAAAATGAATTATTAAATACAGTGAGTTTTAAAGAGAGTTACGCTTTTGAATTATGAATAAGGAGAAATCACATTATAATGAGTGCAAAAAGTATAGTTTTAGTAAATTCCTTTTTTTATACATTTAGTGCATTGTTAGTGAGGGCAATGAGTTTTTTTTTACTGCCAATATACACTCGATTCCTAACGCCAGAAGATTATGGGATAACAAATCTCGTTAATAGCTTTAATTCAGTAGCAATTTTTATCATTTCGTTTTCATTGTATATTGCGGTAGTCAGATTCTATACTGATTATAAGGATGATAGAGAACAAATAAAACGTTTCTATGGAACAATAATTATATTCATATTTATATCCGGATTAGCATTTTGTATTATAGTAATAATTTTTAGATATATATTAATTAGACTTATTATTAAAGATATTTCCTTTTATCCTGTGGGTTTTATGGCATTATTTATCCTGTTATTTCTTTCACTGAATACAGTACATCAAAATATTTTGGAAGGAATGCAACAAGGTAAAAAGTTGACAGTAATAAATTTTATAATTTTTGGAAGTCAAGTATGCCTAAACATGTTATTTATAGGTATTTATAAACTAGGTGCAATAGGTATTTTACTCGCAACATTAATAACAAATTTAGGTTATTCTTTATTTATGTTATATGATTTGAAAAAAAATAATTTAATTACGCTATGCATTGATATAAGGATATTAAAAGAATCATTAAAATATTCAATACCTATTATGCCTCACAATTTATCAACTCCTATTGCAAACTTTATTTCACGTTTACTTATTAATAATAGCAGTTCATTATCATCTGTTGGTCTTTATAGTATTGCATCACAATTTGGTTCGATTATTGATACGGTTCAGGCTTCTGTAAATCAGGCTTTTGCTCCATGGTTTTACGATATGATGAATAGCTGTAATCAAGAAGCTAGAAAAGACGTTGTAAGCTTTTCTTATTCTTTAATTCTCATATATTCGTTAATATACATGGTAATTGGTCTTTTTTCTCAAGAAGCTATCATTATAATGACTAATGAGAGATACATAATCGCTTGGACAGCTGTACCCATTTTAGTAATAGCCTATTCAGTTAAATCTATTTACTACTTTTATGTAAGCGTATTATTTTTTTACAAAGAAGCATCAAGAAAACTCTTTATAGCAACTATCAGTGGTAGTTTTGCTGACATTATAATTGCATTTGTATTAGTTCCTAAATATGGAATGTATGGAGCAGCTTTTTCTTTTTTAGTTGCAAAAGTAATTGTTGTAACTATAGTGATTATTATAAGTAAAAGATATGATGATATTGGGTTTAGTGTTATAAAAATGATAATAATCATTATACCTAGTTTATTGTTTATGATAGCTGGACTCTATTTTAGTTATACAAAATATTTGACAGTGTTTAGTTGGATAAACTTGCTTTATAAACTAGTAGTATTATCAGCTTATTTAGTTTATATTTTTATAACAAATAAAAAAAATATCAGTATTATAATTAACTCAGAATTTATCAAACAAATCATAGGAGAACTAAAGAGCAAAAATTTTAAAGAATTATCATTGAAATAAAAATATATTAATGAGGTGAATAATGAGAACCAACAAAAAAATTGTATATGTGTGTCATTGTATCGATACTGAAGGACCTCTGTATGAATCCTTGGAAGCTACTTTTGAGAGGCTTGAAACAAGTATTGGCATTAAAATAAAACCCAGCCAAGAAAACTTAATTAAAATCCAAAACCAGGAGATGGATTTAGGCGGGAAAGAAAAGGTGGCAAGTTTAATTGTGGATAAGAATCTCATAAATTACAATGACACTTGGGACAAGCTGGATAATATGCTGGATGAAATGATGAGTGAGACATACAGGGGGAAATATGCAGATTCATTTGGTAATGGATTGATATACAATTGGTTCATACTTGACCATATAGGTTACAAGACTAATCCCAGAAGAAGAGATATAGGCTACCATAATATTTACAATCATTATACAGTAAAAATAGACGAGCATGATTCATATCAGGATGAAATTAACTGGCACTTCCATCCTATGTCTGCATATATGGAAGCCCATATGTGTGCCACTTCATTTATTAATTCTCCTCACTTGTATGAATCCCTAGCTCGTGCAGTCATAGACCGCTGTTGGTTTCCTTCAGCCTTCAGAGCTGGCTTCAACACAGAAAGACCGGACAGCCATTGGTTTTTAGAACAATGGATACCTTTTGATTTTTCAAATCAGGCTATTGAATTAACAGAGCTGGATATACAGCAAATGGACAATTCGGACGGCCGGTTTGGAGACTGGCGTCGAGCAAGGGCAGATTGGGCTCCCTACAATCCGTCACATGATGATTATCAAGCTGAAGGCTCATGCAGACGAACAATTTTCCGATGTCTTAACATCGGAACAAGGATTCGCTTATTAAATGAGGATGAGGTGGATAAGGCGTTTATAAGAGCTGATTGTGGTACACCTACAATTTTGGCATTTACCAACCATGATTTCAGAGATATGAGAATTGATATAGAAAATGCTCATAACCTAATAATGAAAACTTCAAAGAAGTACCCGGATGTAAGATGGTGCAACTCAGGAGCAAAATCAGCAGCAAGAAAAGTACTAAACATAGGTAATGGTGATGGCATTAATTTAACCACAAGGTTTGATCATAAGAAGGATTCAGTTAAAATCACAGTTGAAACTGACTCGGATTCCTTTGGACCGCAGCCATTTTTGGCAATAAAGACATTTGATAATAAATATATGACAGATAATTTTGACTTTCAAATACCAAGGCGCAAATGGACATATACTTTTGATACAAATTCCATAAACTTCAAAAGTGTTAATAAAATAGGCATTGCGACAAATGATATAAACGGGACCACATGCGTTGAAGTGTATGATTCAACCGGAGAAATTCTTCAAAGGAGAAAACTATAAAAAATGATACTATAATATCAGAGGAGGGTTATAGTTGTATATTATGATTCTAAAACAATCTTCAAATAAAAAGCAAATGATATGCCATTATTATATTCTCCAAAGTACTACCAAGACCAACTGCTAGGCTATATGAAGTCAAATAATTGGACCGAAACGTAAAGATTTAGTTTCAAATTTTTTTAAATTATTTTTCCCCCCTTCTTTTTTATTCGACACCCTTCTCATTTCATATGGTTTACAATAAGTACAAGTATTAATTAATTTTGAACTCTATTTTCAATGATATTTGTATTTTAATGGGGGGGTCATTGGAGAGATGTTTACAATATTAAATAAATCTAATCAGAGTGTTAATATATTAAGTTTTTACAATAAAGTATACGGTATCTTAAACAAGTACAGAACATTAGTGTTAATGTTAATTGATGCAAGTATTGCTTTATTCTCATGCCATATACCTTTACTTATATTTGGACTACAGGATCTTGAAGCATCAACTTTTATTCTTAAGTTATTTTTGTACACTGTAATTTACATACTAACATTTAAAGCAAACGGCATGTATAAAAATTTGTGGCGATATTCAGGTTATAAGGATTTACTCCAGTGCCTGAAAGCATCTGCCATTGCAAGCGTATTGTTTTTGCTGGTTGCTTGGATAACAAAAATACCTGTTGATTACGGTGAATTTTTGCTTGTATCCATTATATCATGTTTTGGCACTATTACCGTAAGATTAGTGTACAGGGAGATGCGGACTATTGTTGAAAGAAAAATAGATAATGAAATACCCAGGACGAATGTAATGCTCATCGGTGCCGGACAAGCGACTGCTTTATTGTTAGAAGAGCTCGAATCAAACAACCCCAATAATTACTTGGTGAAATGCATTATAGATGATGATGATGTGAAAATTGGAAGGTCTATGTACAAAATAAATATTGTTGGAAATACAGCAAATATTTTAGAAATGTCTGAAAAGCATGAAATTGACATAATAATTGTAGTTATACCCTCCATTGATAAAGAAAATAAAAGGCGGATTCTAGATATTTGTTCGAAAACACAATGCAAGTTAAAAATATTGCCTGAATTTTGTTCCTTAATACCATACGATAGTATTAATTCATTTACAGAAAGCATAAGAGACGTACAGATAGAAGATCTTTTGGGTAGAGAGCCGATTGCACTTGATTGCGAATTGACAAAAGGTTATTTGAATAATAAGACAGTGCTTGTTACCGGAGGGGGAGGGTCCATAGGGTCAGAACTGTGCAGACAGATCGCATCTTGTTATCCGAAAAAGCTGATTATATTGGATGAATATGAAAATAATGCTTATGAGATTCAAAGAGACTTGCTATGTAAATATGGAGATAAGTTAAACCTTGAAATAGAAATTGCTTCTGTGAGGGATGGACGTAAATTGGAAAAAGTATTTATATCAAATGAAATAAATATAATCTTTCATGCAGCTGCCCATAAACATGTGCCTCTTATGGAGCATAACCCGGAGGAAGCCGTAAAAAACAACATAATTGGTACTTACAATACTGTAAGGATGGCAGACAAATTTATTGCAGACAAGTTTATTTTAATATCCACCGACAAGGCAGTGAACCCTACAAGTATTATGGGAGCAACAAAAAGGATTTGTGAAATGATAATCCAGGCATATGCAAGACACAGCTCTACAAATTTTTCAGCTGTAAGGTTTGGCAATGTATTAGGAAGCAACGGCTCCGTGATACCACTTTTTAAGCAGCAGATAAAAGAAGGAGGACCTGTTACCATAACACATGAAAATATAACCAGATACTTTATGACAATACCTGAAGCAGTGCAGCTTGTACTTAAAGCAGCATCAATTGCCGAAGGAGGAGAAATATTTGTGCTGGACATGGGTGAACCGGTGAAGATAAAGGATTTGGCCTATAATCTTATCAGGTTGTCAGGTCTTATTCCTGAAGATGACATAAAGGTTGAATATATCGGTTTAAGACCGGGGGAAAAGCTTTATGAAGAACTTTTGATAGCTGG
>JAGOIH010000123.1 GCA_017995755.1 Sedimentibacter sp.
ACACCGTCTATCAGCAAACCTTTAGGCATAATAATAGCACAGGTTACAACACTGCCTGCCAGGCAGCCTCTCCCCACTTCGTCAATGCATGCTATGTAATTGTATCCCTTGTCCCAAAGCTCCTGTTCGATTTTTAGCATTTTTACTCCTTTGGCTTCTAGCAGTCTCAATAGGGTTAGGGCATCTCCAGGGTTATCCTTCCTAATTTGCCGGCCCTGAAGTCGTTAAACAGAAGGTTTGCCGCTCTCAGGTAGTCTATTTGAGTTTTATTTATTAAAAAGCCCTTTTTATAAGCTATATTGTCTAAAATATCTAAAGGCTTCTCCCCTGCCTCTACTCCGTATCTTTCAAGAATGCTATTTTCTTTCCCCATCTGCTGCAACTTTTCAACAAATTTAAGCGCAATTTCTTCCAATACCATAACTTCATCCCTTATTGCACCTGTGAAGGCAAGGTTTAATGCATATTCTTCATCATCAAATTTTGGCCACAGTATGCCGGGAGTATCCAGCAGGTCAATATTTCCTGCCAGGTGTATCCACTGCTTGCCCTTTGTTACACCGGGCATGTTTCCTGTTCTGGTGCTTTTCTTTTTAGCCAGTGAATTTATAAGTGTTGATTTTCCCACATTGGGTATGCCCACAATCATTGCTTTGATTGTTTTTTTTACGAATCCCTTTTTTTTGTATCTCTCAATAATTTCCCTGGTTGCTTCTGCAATTGCACTGTTAAGCCTGTCAAGCTCCTTATTGTTCGTGGAATTATAAAGTACAACTGACCAGCCCCTGCTTTTATAGTAATCTTCCCATTCTTTATTCATGACGGGGTCTGACAAGTCGTATTTGTTTAATACTATCAGCCTTTTTTTATCCCTGAACAATTTGTCAAAGTCAGGGTTTTTACTGCTATAAGGAATTCTTGCATCTACAACTTCGATTATTAAATTTACTAATTTAATATTCTCCTGAAGCAATTCCTTGGTCTTTTTCATATGGCCGGGATACCAGTTTATGTTCATATCTACCTCTCACAACGGGGACATTCCTCTATTGGCTGCCTTGCATAGAGTATCTCACAATAGAGGTGTGTCCCCATACCTTTAAAAAGGGACATGCCTTTAAGTTCTGAAAGTCTATGGAATAGACTCTTAAAGGAATGTCCCCTTAATGTGAGGACATCCGTCCTCAATCAAATTAATACTTTCTTAATTCTTTAACCTTTGTTGCCTTACCTGTTCTTTCTCTCAAGTAGAACAAACGAGCACGCCTTACTTTACCTTTTCTTACAACTTCAATTTTTTCAATCTTCGGTGAATGAACAGGGAATGTTCTTTCAACTCCTACTCCGTAGGAAATTTTTCTTACCGTGAAAGTTGCTCTGCTGCTTTCGCCTTGAATTTTAATTACGATACCCTCGAATACCTGAATTCTTTCTCTGTTTCCTTCTATGATTCTAACATGTACCTTTATAGTATCTCCAACATTAAAAGCTGTCACGCTTCTAATTTGTTCGTTCTCTATTGTTTTTATTAAGTCCATTTGTATACCTCCCTTCGCTTTAGCGTTCTTGTTACCTGTTCATAGGACCGCCGTATACTCTTAAGCATTATAGCACATCAATAATAATGCATACAACATTTATTTATATTTCTTTGATAATGCCTTGTACTTTTCTCTTATACTCTCGTCCTTTATCATATCGGGACGTCTCTTCACAGTTATTTCTATAGCCTTGAAAAGCCGCCATTCTTCAATATTTTTGTGATGTCCTGACAATAATACTTCCGGCACGTCTAATCCCATGTAGCTTTCCGGTCTTGTGTACTGGGGATACTCCAGCAAATTTTCGCTGTGTGATTCTTCCCTGGAAGATTCCTCCGAGCCCAGCACCCCTTTAAGGAGCCTGCCTACTGCATCAACAATCATTAATGCCGGCAGCTCACCGCTTGTTAAAACATAATCTCCCACAGATATTTCCTCATCTACATATTTGTCGATAATTCTTTGATCTATGCCTTCATAATGTCCCGGAATAAGTATTATGTGCTCCATGACAGACAGTTCTTTAGCTTTATTTTGATTGAATAAAGAGCCTTTCGGTGATAAATAAACAATATAGGAATTATGCCTTTTAATAGCATCCAAAGCTTTAAACATGGGTTCCGGTCTCAAAAGCATGCCGGGACCTCCGCCATAAGGATAGTCATCTACTTTTTTATGTTTGTCTTCGGAATAATCCCTAAGATAAACATATTCCAATTCAAACAATTTGTTTTCTACAGCTCTGCCGATAATTCCGTTATTTTTAAAAACTTCAATTAACTCCGGAAATAATGTTATTATTTCAAATTTCATTCCAACAACCCTTCAATAACATCAATTATCATTTTTTTATCCTTAACACTGACTGATTTCACAACATCCTTTACTGCAGGTATCAAAAATGATCTTTCCTTGTTTTTTACTTCATATACATCGTTGGCTCCGGTTTGATAAATTTCTGAAATTTTACCCAGATATTCACCGGTGCTTGAATACACATCCATCCCATCCAAATCAAATAAATAATATGAATCATCGGGAAGCTTTCTCAACTGGTCATCCAGTATGGAAATGTATGTGTCCTTGAATGTTTCTGCTGTTTCCATATCATCTATACCCCAAAGCTTTAAATAAACCATCCCTTTTTGATACCATACATGGTGGATTATTCTTTTTATGCTGTCTTTTTCAGTATAGACATATTCAAGCTCTTCAAATCTTTCCGGCTCATCAGTCATAGGCATGCATTTTACATAGCCTCTTACACCGTGAGTATTTATAATTTTGCCAACTTTAATATAATCCTTCATTTTTGCCTCAAAGCTTATTGAATTATTTCAACAATAACTCTTTTATTATCCTTTGTGGCAGCTGCTTTAACAACAGTTCTTATAGCTTTTGCTATTCTGCCTTGCTTTCCGATTACTTTACCCATGTCTTCGGGAGCTACTTTTAATTCGATTATCAGTGATTGACTACCTTCAACTTCATTGACTTCAACCATATCAGGATTATCAACAAGTGATTTTGCTATATATTCTACTAATTCACCCATATTATCACCTCTTATTTGTTTTCATCTCTTTTTTCATAAATGCCGTTATTCTTGAAAAGCATATTTACTGTATCTGTTGGTTTTGCACCGTTGTTAAGCCATTTAATTGCACTTTCATCATTTATTTTCACAACCTTAGGCTCTGATACAGGATTGTAGTACCCAATTTCTTCAATAAAACGGCCGTCTCTTGGAGAACGAGAATCTGCTACTACTATTCTGTAAAAAGGTTTCTTTTTGGAACCCATTCTTTTTAATCTGATTTTTACTGACATACTGTCACCTCCTTATTTAATGTGCGGGGATACACTCATTCCATAAAGCCAGGCTTTAAAGACAGGTGAATATCTCCTGTTTTGTTAATAATATATATGAAAAAGGAAAATTCCTATTTCTAACACAGTTTCATTTATAGAGCGGCAACCCACAGTCTCATTCCTAGAATGGCAACTTGAATCCACCCAAGCCCCCGAAGCCTTTTTTCCTGCCTGTTCCCATCGAAGAGAATTTTTTCATCATTTTTTTCATCTCTTCATATTGCATTAACAGGGAATTTACCTTTTGAACAGAAGTTCCGCTGCCTGCTGCAATTCTTTTTCTTCTGCTTCCGTTTATAATCGATGGATTCAGTCTTTCCTTCTTGGTCATGGATTGAATTATTGCTTCCGTATATACCAGTTCTTTTTCATCAACCTTAAGCCCCTTCAGCTTTTTATTGCCTCCAAGTCCGGGAACCATTTCCAGTATTTCATCCAAAGGTCCCATATTCTTCATCTGTTGAAGCTGGGCCAGGAAATCTTCCAAATTGAAGCTTTGTGTCTTTAACTTTTTTTCAAGTTCAACTGCCTGTTTTTCATCAAATGCATTCTGGGCCTTTTCAATAATTGAAAGGACATCACCCATTCCAAGTATTCTTGATGCCATTCTGTCCGGATGAAAAGTTTCAAGCTGATCCATTTTCTCCCCTACAGATAAGAACTTTATAGGTTTATCTACAACGTTTCTTATAGAAAGGGCTGCACCGCCTCTTGCATCACCATCAACCTTTGTGAGTATAACTCCGGTTATATCCAGGTATGAATTGAATGTCTCTGCAACCTTTACCGCATCCTGTCCTGTCATTGCATCCAATAACAAGAGTATTTCATCAGGCTTCACTGTTTCTTTGATTTTTACCAGTTCATCCATCAAATCATCATCAATGTGAAGTCTTCCTGCAGTATCAATAATTACCACGTCATTACCGTGCTTCATGGCGTGGTTCATAGCTTCCCTGGCAATTGTCACAGGAGATATTTTATCCCCCATTTCAAAAACAGGGACATCAACGCTTTCTCCAACTACCTTAAGCTGCTTTATAGCAGCCGGTCTGTATACGTCGCAGGCTGCAAGCAAAGGTCTCCTGCCGTCTTTTTTAAGTTTTCTTGCAAGCTTTCCTGTTGCTGTTGTTTTTCCTGCACCCTGAAGGCCGCACATCATAAAATATGTTATATTGTTTGAATTAAATTTTAACTTGCTTTCCCCTTGGCCCATTATTCTGGCCAGTTCTTCATGCACTATTTTTACAACCTGCTGTCCCGGGGTTAAGCTTTCCATTACACCGGCACCTAAGGATCTTTCTTTCACATTGTTAATAAAGGATTTTACAACCTTAAAATTAACATCTGCTTCGAGAAGAGACATTTTAATTTCCTTCATTGCCAGGTCAATATCTTTTTCAGTTAATTTTCCCTTGCCTCTAAGCTTTTGTAATGCACTTTGAAGTTTATCGGATAAATTTTCAAACATCTTTAACCCTCATTAATTATTTTTGCAGCTTCAGTCTTTATTTTTTCAATAATATCTTTATATTTGTC
>JAGOIH010000124.1 GCA_017995755.1 Sedimentibacter sp.
CAGGCTTCTTTATCTTTTTTCTGTTAATCACATAGCTTTCCAGCGTTTGGCGGGCAAGCCTTACATATTCGTCCTCTTCCCTCTTTAATGATTCAATTCTTTCCATTTCGCTGTTTAAATATATTTCTTCAAACCGGCGTCCTTCATCATCTCCTAAAACTTTAAATGCTGCAACTGCATAGCCTACTCCAAAGGGTCCTTCATAGGACAAGAGTTCCGGGCTTACTTTTTTCCCGTCCGTTGCCCCAGCCATTATTATAAAAGACCGAAGACCGCATTCAGCAGCAGATTCACAGAAGTCCCCGTCAAATTTCAAAAACTCTAAAAAATTCCCTGTCTTCATTGCTCTGGTTACTTCTCTGTCAAATACAGGCCCTTCCTCTCTGTAACCGTAGGGTCCCGCATCCTTCAGCATGTGGGATAAGTCCCCGCTTCCAATAAATACAATTTTTTTATTGCTTTTTTCTGCTGCCTTCTTAATGCATTTACCGAATTTATAATGGTCCAAATAAGGCAGCCCTGATATGGATATGCGCACAAGCTTATAATCACTGTAGTATTTGTTCACAAAGTAAAGAGGCACCATAACCCCGTGGTCCAATGAGCTGCTTTTCTCGCCTAAGGTTCCGGCGGAAATCCCTTCTTTTTCCGCTTCTATGGAAATTTCCTTAACCAGCTCAAGGTCATATTCTGCTTCCATGGAAACATTGCTGTGGCCGAACTCCCGGAAGCTGCCCCTCGCTCCGTCCCCCGGTGAAATATGTATGTAGTCTGAATACATTATTGAATGGGGGGTTGTTATAATTATTGTGTCAGGTTTAATTTCAGAAATTTGCTTTCCAATATTGTGATATGCATCTATGGTCTTTTGAATTTTCCTTTCCTCTCCTCTACCAATTTCCGGAATTATCAAGGGAGGATGAGGTACTATAAAACTGTTCACAATGGCCATGGTTTTCTCCTTTCTAAATGCGGGGACATTATAAAGGTGAGCCTTACTTCGTCTGTTCGTGTGTCCCCATACTTATATTCATCCTTGTTGCTTTTTTAAATATTACATATCCTATTATAAACATAAAACTAATCATCAATACGCCGAATTTTGAATTCCCTGTAATCTGGGTGGTAATTCCCATAAGTGTTGTTCCCGTAAAGGCTGCACCTTTGCTGAAAATGTCATAGAACCCAAAATATTCGCTGGAGCTTTCCTTCGGAATTATCTTTGCAAAGTAGGAGCGGGAAAGAGCTTGTATGGCTCCCTGGAAAACAGCTACACAGACTGCCAAAAACCAGAACTCCCAGGCTTTGTCAAGCTGGAGCGCAAACATGGTTATTAAGAAATAACCAATTATACAAACACCTATAAGATCTGTGGTTTTATATATCTTAGACAACTTACCAAAGGCTATTGCACAAGGAAAAGCAACCACCTGAGTCAAGAGGAGGGCTAAAAGAAGATTATTGTCGCTTATCCCCACATCCTTGCCATATGATGTAGCCATACCTATAATTGTATCTACACCATCTATATAAAAGAAAAATGCCAGCAAAAAAACAAATATTTCCTTGTGTTTTTTAATATCCTTAAATGTTCTTCCAAGACGCTTAAACGCTTCAGCCACCGGATTTTCATCCACTTCCACATAATGAAGCTGTTTGTAGTTTTTAAGAAGCGGAAGGGTGAATAAAACCCACCATAAGGCATTTAGTATAAAAGCAGCTCCTGTTGCCACGGCTGTGGTAATCCCTATTTTTTCTGCAGACAATATCATTAAGAGACTGATTGTAAAAGGAATGCAGCTTCCTATATAACCCCACGCAAAGCCGTGGGAAGATAATAAATCCATTCTTTCATCTGATGTTACGTCTGGGAGCATTGCATCGTAAAATATAAAGCTGCCGGAAATACCAACCCTAGCAAATACAAACACAGCAAGGAAAATTATCCAGGGCACAGGCAGTGAAAGTGATGCGCACCCAAGGGCTCCAAGCATTAAAAAAAGTGTAAACATGGGTTTCTTATATCCCCTTGTGTCTGCCAAGGCTCCTAATACAGGGCCTATTGCGGCCACTATAAGTGTTGAAATCGACATGGCATATCCCCAGTAGGCAGTTGAATTGGCAGATGTAACACCGTCCGCTGAAGCAACATTTTTAAAATAAATAGGTATGATTGTTGATATAAGCATTATAAATGCCGAGTTTCCAACATCATACAAAATCCAGGATTTCTCCAGCCTGGTAAGTTTTCCTTCAGATTTATTCATAATCTCCACCTTATAATAGCAAATTTTAGGGTATCCTCATTTCACAGCGGCTAAACACGAAACAACCGGTATCCCCCTATATATTATTATATAATTTATGATTTTACAAGCAAAAGAAAAACTGCTTTCTAGCAGTTTATCCGAAATTTCTATTAAATCTTTCATTGAGTTTGGCACCCGGAAAAATTTCTTTTCCGCCCGGGGGCAAACTGTTGAAATACTCTTCAATCAACCTTGCTGCAGGTTTTATTCCTTCATTGTATAATCTCATAAGCTCATCATTTATTTCAAGGCATTCTTCATTGGGAGAATACTTTTTTATGAGGTCTATCTTATCATTACTTCCTGTAATTTTCAGCGCTGTTGTTAACAAGGCTCTTTGGACCTTGCCCGGTGCAACCAGCAGGTTTAAATAAAACTTCATTGATCCCAGGGACTTGAGTATTTCTTCAGGTGCAGCCTCCGGGAAAAACCTGGAAATACACCTTGCATTTTCAATGCTTGGTACAATGTGCCCCGTTGGTTTGAACGTAATTGGATTTAGACTATCCTTAAGCATAACTGCCCTGTCAAATTCGGTTTCAATTTCATTGTGGGAAATCTTGTCTTCCCTTGTCCTTATGTATGGATGGCACTGGCTGTCCAGCATATAATGGCATATGAATCCTGCAACATATGCTGAAGCTCTTTCATCACCTGATACTGATATTATTGCCCTGGCTCTTTCAAAAAAACTATCGGCACTTATCCTGTGGATTTCATGTCCTAATTTATTAATTTCATTTGATTTTAAGGGCTTATAATAAAAAAGTATATCCGGTCCGTGCAAGCCTATGTGGAATAAATCAATATTATTATTGATATTTTCCCTCAGTTCTATATTTAACTCTTCCAGGACTCTCCTGCCGAATGTGTAATGAGCATAAGCTGCAGGCATATTTCACCCTCCTTGCTGAGTTTATTGGTCTCTGAATTTTATACTGCCTGGTTTTAATTCATCTACTATTACCAGACTCTTAAGGTTGTATCCTTCGTCTCTTAGGAGCTTCCCTCCCTGCTGAAATCCCTTTTCAATTGCAATGCCTATACCCTTTATTTCTGCGCCGCTTTGCTGCGCCACGTCAATTAAGCCCCTGATTGCATTACCTTCAGCCAGGAAATCATCAATTATGAGAATCTTGTCACCCCCGTCAAGATATCTTTTGCTTATCATAATATTGTATTCTTTGTTTTTGGTATATGAAAAAACCTTGCCGGAATAAATGTCTTTATCCAAATTCAGGCTTTCTGTTTTTTTGGCAAAAACAACAGGCACTTTAAATATTAAGCCTGCCATTAATGCAACTGCTATACCGCTTACTTCAATGGTTAAAATTTTTGTTATTTCCTTATCCTTGAAAAGCTCATAGAATTTCTCCCCCATCCGGTATAAAAATTCAGGATTAATCTGATGATTTAAAAAGCTGTCAACCTTAAGAATGTTCCCTTCCCTTACTTCGCCCTGCTCGATAATCATTTGCTTTAAACTGTCCATGACCCCTGCCTCTTTGTTTTTTTTAATAATATATCAGATAATCCGAAAAAAATCAATCTCATTCTATAGTCCTGAGTGACAATAAAAGATGACCTGACTCTGTTTAGAAGTCTGACACCGCCAATGAAAGCAAAAGCAAGCGAGACGCCATAAAATATTTGTATTATTAAGCTGCGCTGTCCCACCGTTTAACATATATCTGAAAATTCTATCTGTATTTGCTGGTTTAGTGATTCATCAATAATTTTATTATTGCAGAAATAATAAACTGTATCTGTATTATTGCATGGAAGCTCTATTTTAAAAATTGTTTCATCCCCGGTGCCTCCAACCGAAATCCTGCCTTCATGCAGGTAAATTAAAGATTTTACCAAGTAAAAATTTAAAGATAATTCATCCAAGTCTTCAGGCGAAAGGTTGTCCATTTTATTCAAATAGTCATTGAATAATATCTTGTTTATATTATTAAATGAAATATTAATATTGATCTGATCTTCAACGGTGCTTAAATATACTGATACTTCCTTTTCATGGGAATATTTGACTGCAATAGATAAGAGAATCAGAACGGCTTTTTGAAGCTTTCTGATATCACATGATATATACTTCTCTTCTATATCCGTGTCAAAAATAATTTTACCTTTGATTTGCTTAGATGTATTAATTACAATGCTGTCGATAATTTCCACAATATTTACATTGTTTGCATAAAGCTGAGTTTGTTTCTTTTCAAATTTAGTCACATCAATTATATTGTTTATTGTCTTTGTCAGTCTCAAACAATTCTTAATTATCAAATTGACTCCATCATTCAGATATTTCCTGTTTGAGATATTTCCGTCTTTTGAAAGAAGCTCGATAAGCTGGCTTTCTCCGTGAATATTACTGATAATATTGTTTAATTCACTGTAAACTTTAATATTTGCATCGTAATAGTTTCCCTGTTCATTCTTGTATGCCACACTTGATGTGCAAAAAATATTTTCACTGCCTGTGTTTCTTAAACAAGGCAGCAAAATAACCTTGCCTTTTCCCAATTTAACCACCCCTTTAGAGTATATGTAGTGTGTTGGATTTTGTCAGAAAAATAGATAAAACAGAAAAAATCCTCACAAAAGTTATTATAA
>JAGOIH010000125.1 GCA_017995755.1 Sedimentibacter sp.
ATATTGGTATCAGCATCTATTTTGGAGTGATGGATATTTCGTTTGTTCAATCGGCGAAGCATCTCCTGATACTATTCGTGAGTATATTCTTTCACAAGGTTAAATCATTATCTTTGTGCCTTACATCCAATCCACGCTAAAAAGCGATGAATTGGTTTTACGGCACGTTTTATAAAATTAACAAAAATTTAACAAAAAATAATAGCACAAAAATACACATAATAATAAAAAGTATGTATATTTGCACTACAATACGATTTCAATAAACAAATATAGTAATATTTATGGATAAGATAGATGAACTGTTAGGTAATATTAAATCTCTTCGAGATGAAATTAAAGAAATAAAGATCGGGGTATCTGATGGATTTAATATCGAGTATTCTGCTATTGATGCAGCGAAATACCTTGGAATAAGTTATCAGCACTTTGTGCAAAATGTAAAAGCGAATATTCCTTTTTCACAACCAGGAGGCAAAGGAGGCAAGTTGTACTTCAAGAAGAGCGACCTTGAATCTTTTATATCCCGGAATAGAAGGAGTGCGTGATAAAAAATAAGGCAGGTTTAGCTTTCCTGAATCGCATAAGTAGTTTTTTTTCCTTAAGTCTTGGTCTGGCTGTATCGCTGGATATGGTCAGACCTTTTTGAAAGCTTTTTATTAATCTATTTAAATACAAACACAATGACAGACGGTACACGCATTTACAAGTCTTTTAATATTAACAATCCAAGCCCGAGTAAGGGTGAGGCTAAAAATTTATCTCTAGAAGTATCAGCGTTCGCAACTACGGACGATAATGGATTGGTGGATTCTCTTGATAGTTTTCATTTCAAGATTTATTCAGATGGCAACCTGGTAGGAGATATTGGGGAGATACTTAATTCAATTTCACCTATACTGCAAGAATCAATCATTGAGGATATCAATTGGGATGATGTTTATTCTGAAATGGACCAGCCCGAGTACTCTCCCGAAATGTTTATTTAATTTTTTATTGAACCTATATAAATCTATGAATTATGAATACAACAACAAATATAGTCAGCGAACCAACAAGCCCTACAAAGCTTATTCAGATTGCAATTGAGAAAGGTGTTGACATAGCCCAGCTGGAAAAACTTATGGATTTGCAGGATAGATGGGAAAAAAAAGAAGCAAAAAAATCATTCCTTGAGGCTGTTTCTTCATTCCAGTCTTCTGTTCCATATTTGAAGAAAAATAAAATAGCAAAAATTGTCTCAAAAAACGGAGCTGGAACATTTTCATACAAATATGCTGATATTGGTTCTATTGCAGAGCAGTTAAAAAAACCACTAAGAGAGAATGGTCTTTCCTACAGATGGGAATTTTCTGAGACTAATGGAATTATGAGAGTTACTTGCTTTATAAGCCATAGAGATGGACATACTGAGCAAACAAGCATGGAAGCTGGCAAGGATGATAGCGGAGCAAAGAACAATATTCAGCAAAAAGGAAGCACTCAAACCTATTTGCAGAGATACACTCTTATAGGCGCATTGGGGTTATCCACAGCGGAAGGAGATAATGACGGCAATAATGGTACAGATCTGAATATTGATAAAAAGGAAACTACAGAAAAAGAAGTTATGGAGCAATGGGAGACACTACTTGGCCAAGTAAAAAATAAAATAGAGCTCCAACGACTTTATTTTAAAAACAAAAACGTAGTTGACAATAACGATAAAATTAAAGTGATGTTCAAGGCAAGGGAAAAGGAGCTAACAGCACTTGAACATATTACCTATAAAGTAGATATGCCATGACCCAGTATAAATCATACAGCATAGACGAGCTTGAGAATCATTTATCGCAGTTCCTTATAAACAGTTGGAGTTATTCAAAAGTATCGGCATTTGCGCGAAATGAAAAAGCCTTTGAGATGCAGTACATATATGGGATGTATGGAAAAAGCAGCTCCACTACTGTCGCTGGACAAGCATACCACTACGCCCTTAAGCACTATTTTAATCAAATGAAAAATGGCTTTGAGGCAGACTTGGTTGACATTCAGCAATGTGCATACGACTATATTGATGATGTACCATCCAATTTTTGGAAGCTACAAAAAACAACGCCAACGATAGATTCCTGCAAAAATAAAGCTACCACAACAGTAACGAAGTTGCTTGAGAATTTCACAAAAGAGATATCGGTTTATAGAGACAACACGCTAGAGGTACTGGATGTCGAGATTTATGGAGATGAGTATATTAACGTAAACGGTGTTGATATTCCTTTGCCGTGCCACTTTGTGATAGACCTCGTGATATTGACCAAGGATGGTAAAATTGTCTTAGTTGACCACAAAAGCAAAAGTAGTTACACAAGTGACGAAGAAATAGCTTTGTCTATTGGAATCCAGGCTATAACTTATGTAAAGGGTTATGAATCAATGACTGGCAAGAAGGTCGATGAAGTATGGTTTGTTGAAAATAAACACAGCACAAACAGCAATGGTGATCAACAGATGAATTGCTTTGTCGTAGAGATGGATGCTAACACAAGAATGTTATATGAAGCATTGCTTTATGAACCACTAAAAAGAATGATAGAAGCAGTTAATGACGCAGATTATGTCTATTTAATTAATGAAAGTGACAATTTTATTGACAAGGCGGAATTATATGACTTTTGGGCAAAAACAATGATAAGTGAAGTAGATGAATTCAATGTACACGAGAGCAAAAAAGAGCTTGTTACCAAGAGATTAAAAAAAATAAGAGATAGCTCAAGCAAAATGATAACCCCTTCAATTATCAAGAAATTTAAAGAAAACGCCTCGGCATTTATTCAATTTGATTTAACGACTAAAGACATGACACAGGAACAAAAAATTGAACACACCCTTAGAAGCTTCGGAATTATAGTTAGGGTAGCTCACATTATTGATGGTTACTCCAGCAATACATACCTTCTTGAAGTATCGGCAGGGGTTAAGATAGCCAGCATATTCAATTATAGGCTTGATATTGCCAACGCCCTAAATGTATCAAATGTCCGAATAAGCAGCGAAATGGTTGTTTACGAAGGAAGATCATACATTGGTATTGATGTTAGTAAAAAGAGAGGAAGAAACCTTGATTTTGATAGCAAATATCTAGTCGGCCAGAAAATACCACTTGGAAAGGACAATTATGGAAACCTTATTTATTGGGATTTCAATAACCACAGCACGCCTCATGCCCTTGTGTGCGGTGCCACGGGCAGCGGAAAATCTGTTTTGATAAAAAATATTATTGAGTATGCTAAACTTGCTGGTGTTGATGAAATCGTGATATTTGACCCTAAATATGAGTTCACTGAGTACTCGGGATCAACAAGGCTTAGGGTAATAAACGAGATAATAGACATTGAGGAGGAGATGCAAAGATTAGTTGATTATATGCAGGAATTGGTATCTAGTAAGGAAATAAACAAGAGGACTCTTGTAGTTTTTGATGAATTCGCTGATGCAGTGGCTAACTCTAGGAAGGGTAACGACCTAAAGCTATATGAGAATGTAATTGATGGACATTATGCCAATGGAATGCCTAAAACAAAGCGGATTTGTTGTGGAGAACATAAGTCTCTGGAAGACAACCTAAGAATCCTTTTACAGAAAGGAAGGTCAACTGGATTTAGGGTGGTGGCAGCCACACAAAGAGCCTCTGTTAAAGTAATAACAGGTGATGCGAAGGTGAATATGCCAGTCCAAATATGTTTCAGAGTACCAAAGGATACCGATAGTAGGGTGGTACTAGATGAGGCGGGAGCAGAGACACTAGCAGGGCAAGGAGATGGGTTGATAAAATCACCTGAATTCCTCCAAACTATAAGATTCCAAGCGTTTTATCACCAAAAGTCCATAGCATCATGCAGTCCAAAATAAACCAAGGGGAGTTAAACAGATTATTCATCAAAAAAATAGTAGAGAAATGAGCCAAATTAAAGTAACAGAACGATTTATGCGAAGAATCACAGAAGCGACCAACAGTACAAGAGAACTATTACTCCAAGAAGCCTTGGAAGGCTTTGGAGACATCCCGATACTAAGGGTTCTATAAGGTTTGTATTTTAAATCATAGGTTTTGGGCTGTCACGTCTCGTGATTTGGCAGCCCTTTTTAAAAAAAAATTAATATATGGAAAAGTTTTTATACGGTATAATATTATCATTTATACTGGTCACAACACTAAGCGTTTATAAGGTGAACCGCAGGATTTTGAACATGGAAAAAAAGATTGCTCAAGGGGATTCATTGCTTCTAACTCAAGACTCGGTTTTGCTCAGTAAGATTCAATACCAAGGCAAGCTCAATAGATTATTTATAAACAAAATAAACTTGTATGAAAATGATAGAATCATCAGTAGTGTCAATGAGAGAATTAACCATCGCTAAACTATACGGAACATGGTTGATAACTGGAGAAGGGAAGCACCTACAGTCAAGGATTAATAGCGAACCCGATGTGTTATTTGCATTTTTCCTGGACAGAAATAAAGATTTTATAAATAATTTAAAATAATTATCTTATGCTAGAGTTGAGAAAAAAAATACACAGAAAATCTTCTATGGGATATCAAACTAAGCCCATTATCAGAATTGCAAAGGCTACTCAAGCTAGTTTTATAGTGTCAAAATTAGTGGTAGAAAAGCTATGACTAGACCCAGTATTGGAAGGTATTATGTTTGGTATTAAAAATAAAAAATTGCACGTATTTAAAGAATTAAAAGCACCAGATAATTACCATTTGTCTTCTTGCGATACCAATACATTCAGATTCAGGAGCATAGAGCTATATAAATACTTGTCAGATTACTTCAAAATAGATAAGACTAAATCATTTGTATTGGAGATGAAAGAAGATTTCACATTTATTCTA
>JAGOIH010000126.1 GCA_017995755.1 Sedimentibacter sp.
GAGGTTCACGTGCAGTTGAGCAGCTGAGGCTTGTTGCAGCAGAACTTCAAATGGCAGATGTTAGAGCTCAGGTAATGCTGTCCCTGTTTACGGACTTTAAGGATATGAGTGTATTCAACCCTGACCCGAGGCACGAGAAAAGTGTTCATACTATGCTTGACCAGGTTATTGCATGGGCTAATGCACTAAAACCATTGAGATAACAGAAAGCAGGGCACAAGCTGCTGTTGAGATACTCTATTCGGGTAGATGAATGTCCCCGTTAATAGACTTAATACACCGGCTTTAAGCCAGGTGTTTATATAATAAGACCCTGTCTTGGATATCCAGGCAAGGGTCTTTCTTATGTGGATATTTACATTAATATGTTTAATAATATAAATAAGTGGTATGTATATAATACTTTGAAAAGCAAGGGAACATTTATTTAGAATATTCGTCATATGTAATAGAAAGAGGTGACATGACATATGAGCAAAATCAAAAATTTTATGAATAATATGGTTTACAATCTGAAAGCGACCGCAGTCAGGTTTCCTATGACTGTAATTTTATTGGCAGCATTGTCTGTTACAATGTTTTTGATAATTGAGGACTATTCGTCATTGGATATAGATTTGTTAAGACGATTTATATTTGCAGGCATCTTTGGCGCACTTTTGGCTACAGCTGTTCGGTTTATGCTGGAAAGATTTGAAGGTTTGAAAAACTCATTTTTATTTTATGGATTAACTCTTGTACTTACAGCAGCTTATTATTATTTCATGACAGATAATGAATTTACAAATGTTATGTTAATACACCTGCTGGTAATTTCTTTTGCATTATTTGCAGCCTATTTGTATTTACCCTCAAGCAAAAGTGCCGTGAATTTCGGAAATGTGGCACTTGCACACTTTAAAGCAGCTTTTACATCAATCTTGTACGGCGTAGTATCATATCTTGGTATTGCTGCAATAATCAGCGCTATTGATATCTTGCTATACGACGTAGATTATAAGTCTTACGCACATGCAGCAAATATAATTTTTATTTTCTTCACCCCTCTATATTATATTTCATTGCTGCCGAAATTTAATTCAAATGATGAAGATGATGATAAAAAGAAAGAAATTTCATTTATGTATCCGAAATTTTTGGATATTCTGGTTTCATATATAACAATTCCTCTGATTACTGCATTCACGGCTGTCCTGGTTATATACTTCATTAAGATACTGGCAACAGGTGTGTGGCCTGTGGGTCAGGTAGGGCCAATGGTTTTGGGCTATTCAGCAGCAGGGTATTTTATTTATATATTAAGTTCAAATTTGAACAATAAATTTTCCCTGCTTTACAGAAAGCTCTTTCCCTTAGTTTTAATACCCTTGGTTGTAATGCAGCTGGTATCTTCATATATTCGTATAAATGCATACGGCATTACCGAATCCAGATATTACGTAGTCTTATTCGGAATATTCTCTCTTGTAAGCGCCCTGGTTCTTATATTCGGCAAAAAGAAAAATCCGAATACAATTGTTCTCTTGTCTGCTATATTTTCCTTGCTGTCAATAATCCCGCCAGTTGATGCATTTACTGTTTCTAAAAACAGCCAGGAAAATAGACTTACAGAAATACTTCTTCGAAACAACATGATAATTGATGGTCAAATCGTTAAGAAAACGGATATTTCCAATGATGATAAGTACGAAATAACAAATATATCAAATTATATGCAGGGAATGGGATACCTTGATGACATGAACTGGTTCCCACAGCAATATGCCGATAATTATTGGGGTAATTTCAGAAACATCTACGGCTTTGAACAATATTATGACAGGGGAATTTTCGAGCCTGAAGAAATACAATATTTAAATGCCATGCTTGATGAAAATGAGAAAATCGATATAGAAAATTATGATATGTTTTTCAAAATCTATATTCATAATAAAAGAGAACCCGGTGAAGTTACAGGTGAATTCTCTTTGAAGGGTAAAAATTATGTCATCCGGCAGATATTTGATGAAGATAACAATATAACAATTACAATTTCTGATGACACCGGTACGATAATTGAAATTCCAATGAAGGAATTCATAGACAGCTTGTTTGAAAAAGCAAATGAGCCTAAAGGGCTGATGAATCAAGAAGCTCTTACCATTGAAAAGCAAAATAATGAAATAAAGGTTAAACTTTTGATAAATGATATTAATGTTGATAAATATAATCCTGATGATATTAATATCTATGCCAATGCATTTGTGTTTGTAGCCATACCGTAATGATACTCTTCGAGGAAACAGAAAAAAAGGAACAATGTTTTTCACGGTAGACCTTTAGGAATGTCAAAATCAAAAAAACCGCCTTATTTTTGGGCGGTTTTTCATAATCTTATTTATTCCCTATAATATCCTTAACAACCTCACTGGCTATAATCAGCCCTGCAACAGAAGGTACAAATGACACGCTTCCCGGTATGGCCCGCCTTTGAGTGCACTTTCCTGTTGCCCCCGGCGGGCATATGCAGCTCTCCTCGCAGCTTCCATCTTCGTCAACCGGTGTTATGGGCTTCTCTTTTGAATATACAACCTTTAAATCTTTTATTCCCCGTTTTTTTAATTCATGGCGCATTACCTTTGCCAAGGGGTCTGTTGATGTTTTATAGATGTCTGAAACTTCAAGCTCTGTGGGATTAAGCTTATTACCTGCACCCATGCTACTTATAATGGGGACATTGTTTATTTTTGCTCTTACGATCAATTCTATTTTAGCGGTAACCGTATCAACGGCGTCCACGATATAATCGTAGCCGGTCAAATCATATTCATCAGCATTTTCAGGCATGTAAAAAACCTGGTGTTCTGCCACATTGGCATTTGGATTGATTTCCTTAATCCTTTCAGCCATAACTTCAACCTTTTTTCTCCCTACGGTTTTTCTTGTGGCAATTAACTGTCTGTTTATATTAGTAAGGCATACTTTATCGTCATCAAAGAGTGCAAAGTTCCCTACCCCGGACCTTGCCAGGGCTTCAACAACATATGTACCTACTCCTCCAATGCCGAAAACTGCAACAGTTGAGGAACTAAGCTTTTCCATTGCTTCTTTGCCTAATAAAAGCTGTGTTCTTGAAAATTCGTTTGACATAATATCCTTTCCTGCTTCCGGCAGCCCCGCTCACATATATTTGCTCCTTGGGCAGCATAAATTCGGAACTTGTTGCTATGGCCTAACGTCATCTGCTCTTGGCTATGGCTCGAACATGTGGGGTTAGGTCATCACCAGTTTTTGCACACATCTATCCAGGTATTGCTTTGTGATGTTTGCTCCAGCTCCTCAAGAGTCAGCTCTATTGCAGAATTTCCTGTTCCGCAGGCTGGAAACATTGTCTCAAATCTTTTCATAGATTCATCCAAGTATACTTTTACATTTTTGGGCAGTGCAAAGGGACATACCCCTCCGATTGCATGGCCGGTGAATTTTTCTGTATCTTCAGGTGCAAGCATTCTTGCCTTAAAACCAAAGTAGTCTTTAAATTTCCTGTTGTCTATTTTTGCATCTCCTGCTGTTACTATAACCATTGCACCGTCACCGTCATAAAATGATAATGATTTTGCAATTCTTGCCTCCTCTGTATCCAGAGCAAGTGCAGCCAGCTCCACGGTTGCTGTTGATTCGTCCATTTCCAGTATGTCATTTCCCTTGTTAAATTGTTTTAAATAATCTCTTACTTTTTCTACTGACATTTTTTCCTCCTAATAATTGCATTATCCGTTCGTAAAAAAACCTTCTCCAGGAGAAGGTCAAGTGTCTAATTTTATGCTTTATCTATAATTTGGTTTATTTGCTCTTCTATCTGCTTTGCCATAAATTCTTCTGTTACCTTTTCTTCATACAGCTTTGATATTGCCTTATCCAATTGATTTTTTGTGTTTTTTACAGTATCTAATGATTTGCATATGCCTGATTGAACTGCCCAGTCAAAAATTAAGCTGTCAAAGAAACAATCCGAAAAATTTTCAAATGTCCCGGCTGCTATTTCAGTACCTGTAAACATTGTTATATCAGATAGTTCTTTTTTGAACATTGAAAGCATTCTTTGAGTTTGTTCCGCATGGTACCTGGCATTATCTATATTACCTCTTTTTTCTATGTTTTCCAGGTCTTCTGCATCTTCTAATTCTTTTATGGCTAATTCTATAGCTTTTAATGCTTTTTCCCCGTAACATATTGCTTCATATATTTCAACCATATTGGCATTTATATTTTCTTTCCGTTTTATCAGCCTCTTTAATTCCAGACCGGTTTCATCATCAGCCATATTTATGGTTTCCAACTTTTTGTTTATTAATTCTTCATATTCAGCATCGCAGCCGTTTAACTCTGCTATATAATCTACAATCTTCTTTGTTTCTTCAACCAGATAATTAACATTATTCTTGCATTGGTCATATTTTAACCTTGCTTTTAGCAGATCCCGCTTTTCCTTGTTGTATTTATCTTCCTTTGTATCTAATACGGTCTGAAACAATGAAATAATATTATTGGATTTTAGATTTAAAATGTCCTGACTTTCCTTCTCCAATTCCGCAGAGAGCTTGTTAATCAAAAGTTTTTCTTTTATAATATCCTGTTCTGTCTGCTTTAACAGCATATTTAATTTACTTTTCTTTTGGATACATTTTTTCATGTCGCTTATTTTTTGCATATTATTACTCCTGCCCTTGCTTTGGTACTGATTTAACCTTTTTGATTATATCATACATTATAATGTGATTCAAACAGTTTTTAGCCGGATGATGGGGGAATACGTTTCTATTTTTAAATTTCACGCAGCTGTTATTAATTTATATGTTGTCTGCTTTCGGTAGATTGCCA
>JAGOIH010000127.1 GCA_017995755.1 Sedimentibacter sp.
GTTAAAATAGTATATGAGGAAGATTCCTTCAAGGGTGAAGTATTGGGAATCATCGCCTATAAGGCAACTGATGTCATAGTTGTTGAAAGAGATGATCTGTATAAGGAAGGCAGCAGGCAGTTTGCCGACAAGCAGCTGCCCTTGACCGGTTCGGAAATTAACTATAAAAAGCTTCATATTTATGGTGATGCCGGCTCCCTGGAGGATATAAAAGTTAATGATGTGGTGTATTTTTATGAAACAAGAGACGAAGAGAATCCTTCATTGTCTCTGAATGTGTTAAGGTCCCAGGTTGATGGGATTGTTACAAGTGTTCAAAATGCAGGAGACAATACCTTTTATACCTTAAACAATATCAGCTATATGACAGGAAAGGATTATATTTTTACCGAAAAGGCAAGTGTTAATGATTCAGTTACATTGATATTGGATAAAAACAATAATATTATCAAGCTGAATATCAATAGTTACGGTAAAAGACCTTCAACTTACGGTATTGTAATAAGCTCATCAAGCTCTGTCACCGGCTATGCATCGGCAAGAATACTTGACGAGGTCGGAGGTCTTAGGACCTATTACCTGGCAGACAATTCAAATGTGGTGAGAGTGCAGGAAAATGATTCAGGTGTTTTCAAACAATCATTGATAGGATCAAATGATTTGGTCATGTTTGACCCTGTGTCAAGCGGAACAGTAAAAATAATAAATTTAGTGCCTGCTAGAAGCATTGCAAGCTCATACAATACCCAGACACAAACTTTAGATAACGGCTTTTATATTTCATCTGATACATTTATAGTTTACAGAAACAACGGCCAGTACCAGCTTTTGGTTCCTTCTCAGCTTAACGGATACCTGGAAGGCAGGGCGGTAGTAAATTATTCGGGACATATAGATGCCATTTATCTGACTAAGGGTATAAAAGAAACTGATGCGGTAACAGTAACACCGGATACACAGCAAAATTACAACGGAACAATTTACGGTGTAATAAAGGGGGTTACAAAAGTAGACGATACTACAAGCCATGTGCAGTTTTTTAACAACAGCAGCGTATTTTCCCTTTCAAACTCATCTGCTGCAGGTAAAAGTATTTCTTTAATGAGAAACTCCTATGTGAGGGCGGTAATTGTAAACGGAGTGGTTTCAAGCATTGAAAAAGTAACAGCTGAAACATCCAAAATAAATATTTCACAAATTTATTCGAATCAAATGCTTATTGATAATATAACATATATGGAGTATGCATCTGATTTAAAGGTGTTCATTTGCGCCTTGGACAGTTCGGGTAATATAAGCAGTTTCAGCGAGGGAAATATATCAGACATCAAGGCCGGCTCAACAGCCCAGCTTTATGACATTTACGGAGGATTTGACGGAGTTATTGATGTGGTGCTGATATATAAATAATGAAAATAAATTAAGGAAGGGGGACACACCTTTAAAGCCGGTTGGCTCTTTGGGAGACAGCTTTTGAAGGAATGCCCCTGTACTAATGGGGACAGATGTCCCTTTTTTGTTGTTAATTATTAAAAAACATGCTGCCGTTCAAGCCCAATTGGCTTTCACCGCCAAGCATGGAACCTAAATAAAATATATTACTGCAAATTTTATCAGAATTATTGATTATAAGACATATTTTTGATATAATTTAATCAAATATACAATTGAGCGGCATTCCTCTGAACTTACCATCAATGCCAAGAGGTGTGTACTCATAACATTATGGGAGGATTAATAGATGAACGGAAAACTAAGACCTGCCTGGGTCGAAGTAAACAGGGAAAAAGCTATACATAACTTTTTAGAGGTAAGAAGAGCAGTAGGACCAAATGTTAAGATATGCGCGGTTGTTAAAGCAGACAGCTATGGAATGGGTTCCATGGAATTATCAAAGATGTATCTTGAAAACGGCGTGGATATGTTTGCTGTGGCTGTAATCGGTGAAGCTTTTGAACTGAGAGAGGAAATAAAAGATAAGGACATCCTTGTACTTGGTTTTACATCAGAGGAATTCTACGAAGATGCCATAGAAAACAATATTACATTGACTGTTTACAATTATGACCACGCTGTAAGATTAAACCAGACAGCCAAGAAATTAAACAAGAAGGCAAAAATTCACATAAAAGTTGAAACAGGCATGAACAGGTTAGGATTCTTGCCTACTGAAGAAAACGCCGATAAGATAGCAGATATTGCAAAAATGGAAAATATTATGATTGAAGGTGCCTTTTCACATCAGGCCAAGGCTGATGAAAGGGATAAAACAACTGCTCACATGCAGGCAGGCAGATTTATAAAGTTTATGGGAATGCTTGAAGAAAGAAATGTTAAAATTCCTGTAAAGCATATTGCAAACAGTGCAACTATAATTGAAATGCCCGAGTATTATTTTGACATGGTGAGACCGGGTATTATACTGTCGGGATTTTATCCTTCTGATGAAGTGGATACTGAAAAATTAAAATTCAAAATCTGCGTTACCTTAAAGGCAAAGGTTGCTAACGTGAAAACAATCGATGCAGGTGAAGGTGTAGGTTATGGACACTTGTACCGTGCTGATAAGCCGGTGGTAGTAGGTACAATTCCCATAGGATATGCTGATGGATATTCAAGACTGCTGTCAAACAAGGGATATGTGGTTATAAATGGAGTAAAATGTCCGATACTGGGAAAAGTATGCATGGACCAGTTTATGGTTGATCTGTCAAATGTGGAGAACCCGCAGATAGGTGATGTGGCAATACTTTACGGTGACGGTACGGATGGAGCAATGACAGCGGAGGATGTAGCCAATATGAGAGGTACCATTTCCTATGAAGTTCTGACTAATTTAGCTGTAAAAAGACTGCCAAAAATCTATATATAAGGAGAACTATATGAATTATAAAATAATAGAAGAAAATGACAATGAACTGTTTCGCTATATGATGGAAGAAAAGGAAAGGCAGAGTATTAATATTGAGTTGATTGCATCGGAAAACTTTGTATCCGATACGGTCCTGCAGGCTATGGGAAGTCTTTTGACCAATAAGTATGCAGAAGGATATCCCGGCAGAAGGTATTACGGGGGATGCGAATTTGTTGATAAGGTGGAAAATCTTGCAATAGAAAGAGCTAAGAAAATTTTCGGCGCAGACCATGCAAATGTCCAACCTCATTCAGGATCAAATGCAAATTTTGGAGTATACTTTGCCATACTGAAGCCGGGAGATAAAATACTTGGTATGGACTTATCCCACGGAGGCCATCTTACTCACGGAAGTCCGGTGAATATGTCCGGCTCTTATTTCAATGTTGTATTTTACGGAGTGAACAAGGAAACTGAAACCATTGATTATGACCAGGTAAGAGAAATAGCTAAAAGGGAAAGACCTAAACTTATAATAGCAGGAGCAAGTGCCTATCCAAGAATCATTGATTTTAAAGTTTTCAGAGAAATTGCCGATGAAACCGGTGCTTACTTTATGGTTGATATGGCCCATATAGCAGGAATCGTAGCTGCAGGCCTCCATCCTAATCCTGTTGACTATGCTGATTTTGTAACAACAACTACACATAAAACACTGAGGGGCCCAAGAGGCGGAATGATTCTGTGCAGGAAAGAATTCGCCCAGAAAATAGATAAGGCCATATTCCCGGGAACCCAGGGCGGTCCCTTGATGCATGTTATTGCAGCCAAGGCTGCATGCTTTAATGAGGTTTTAAATGATGGTTTTGTTGAGTATCAGAAACAGGTTTTAAAAAATGCAAAAGCCCTGTCCCAGGAGCTGATGAATAAGGGGTTTAGAATAGTATCCGGCGGTACTGACAATCATCTGATGCTGGTTGATGTGAGAAACAAAAACTTAACAGGCAAGGAAGCGGAAAAAATTCTTGATGATATTCATATCACCACAAATAAAAATACTATTCCTTTTGACCCGGAAAGCCCCTTTGTTACCAGCGGCCTGAGAATGGGAACTCCCGCAGTTACAACCAAGGGAATGAAAGAAACTGAAATGACGGAACTGGCAGATATTATAGATTCAGCACTTTCTAAAAAAGCAGAAGAAGACCTGTTAAGAGAAAGTGTATTAAAACTTACATCCAAATTTAATTAAGAATGAAAGAGACAAGGGGTTAATATAATTATTTAGGGGTAATGAAGGCTTCCATGATGTAAACCGTTTTAAAAATAACTGCAAATGAGATTAATTGTATGCAATGTGCGCAAAGGTGTACGCATGCTATATAAAATTGTCTTGCAAAATGTTGTTTTCAATGTTATAATCATAAAAATTTTATAAAAATTAGGAGAGAAGTATATGAAAAGAGTATTATCTTTGTTATTGATCGTATTAATGGTGCTTACGCTGTTTACTGCCTGTACTAAAAGCGACACTACAGAAGCAGAAGTAATCAAAATTGGTGTGTTTGAACCTCTTACAGGTATGAACGGCGGCGGCGGACTTCAAGAGCTTGGCGGCATCGAATATGCCAACAAAATGTATCCTGAAGTATTAGGCAAAAAAATTGAATTGGTTGTAGTTGACAACAAGAGTGACAAAGGCGAGGCAACAACCGCAGTAACACGTCTTATCGAAAATGACAAGGTTGTTGCAATAATCGGCTCATACGGCTCAGGTGTTTCTATTGCAGCCGGAGATATTATAAAAGATGCACAGATTCCTGCAATGGGCGCTTCCTGTACAAACCCAATGGTAACACAGGGCAATGATTTTTACTTCCGTGCATGCTTCCTTGACCCCTTCCAAGGCAAGGTTATGGCTACCTATGCTATAGAGCAGGGAGCAAAGACAGCAGCTGTTATAATGCAGAATGGAGATGACTACTCTG
>JAGOIH010000128.1 GCA_017995755.1 Sedimentibacter sp.
AAAACAACAATAGTAAACAGGATTTGCTCCGAGGTTCCTGAAAAAAGCGTAGCAATTATGGAACACGATTCCTATTATAAGGACCAAAGTCCAATGACCTATGAACAAAGATGCAAAACAAATTACGACCATCCCTTTGCATTTGATACAGACTTGTTCGTTAACCATATCAAGGAACTGAAAAAAGGAAATTCAATCGAAAAGCCAATTTATGACTATGGAATACATAACAGGAAAAAGGAGACAATTATTGTTGAGCCCAAGGAAATTATTATTGTGGAAGGACTTCTGGTATTTTATGAAGAAAGAATAAGGGAACTTTTGGATATTAAGATTTATGTTGATACGGATGCAGACATAAGAATCTTAAGAAGAATAATAAGGGACATCAATGAGAGAAAAAGAAGTCTTGATTCTGTAATTAACCAATATATGAATACGGTAAGACCTGCCCATGAACAGTTTATAGAACCAAGCAAAAAATATGCGGATATTATTGTTACAGAAGGGGGCAACAATTTGGTGGCAATTGACCTTATGGTTACTAAAATCAAATCCTTGCTTAATATGAGCAGATCGGAAACAATCAAACAAGGAGCAGATATTGATTAAGGAAATTATTGTGGTTGAAGGGAAGGCGGATATTTCAGCGGTGAAACAGGCTGTTGACGCCCAGGTCATATCAACTAACGGATTGGGTATAAATGAAGAAATAATTAATATTATTAAAAGAGCATCAAAAAACAGGGGAATAATAATATTGACCGACCCGGACTACCCGGGGAAGAAAATTAGAAATATTCTTGCTTCTCAAATAGAGAACTGCAAGCATGCATTCATACCAAGGGACAAGGCGGATAAAGCCGGGGACATAGGAGTTGAAAATGCATCAAAGGAAGCAATAATTGAAGCACTAAAAAATGCCAGGGCAGAGGTTGCAGAGAACAGACAGGAGTTTTCCAAGAGCGACATTGTTTGCTACGGCTTAGGGGGAAATGATTATTCAGCCAAAAGAAGAAGTGCAATAGGCGACGAATTAGGTATAGGATACTGCAGCGCAAAGCAATTTTTAAAGAGGCTTAACTCCTTCGGCATAACAAGAGAAGAATTGGAAGATGCAATTAATAAAACAATAGAGGGTTTTAATGGATGAAATAAAACTGTATTCACCAAAGGTAATTATGGATATACTCGACAGGTATGGCTTTAAATTCAGCAAAAGCCTGGGACAAAATTTTCTCATTGACGGGAATATAATAAAAAGAATTGCGGAAATTGCTGATTTGGATGAAAATTCAGGTATCATAGAAATAGGACCGGGCTTCGGCACCCTGACACAGGTCTTGTGCAGGAAGGCAAAGAAGGTTCTTGCCATAGAAGTTGATAAGAGTTTGAAGGAGGTTCACAGGGGGACGCTTAATTATCCCAACCTTAAAATCATTTATGAGGATTTTTTGAAGGTGGATGTAAATAAGCTCATAGAGGAAGAGTTTCAAGGCCTTGATGTGAAAATAGCTGCAAATCTTCCTTACTACATAACAACTCCAATCATAATGAAGATATTGGAGGAAAAATACAATATTTCAAGGATTGTTGTAATGGTACAAAAGGAAGTGGCTCAAAGACTTAGTGCAAAGGCCGGTACCGGGGATTACGGTGCGATAACCCTTGCCGTCCGGTATAGAGCGGACACAGACATAAAAATGATAGTTCCAAATACCGTATTTATGCCCAAACCAAAAGTTGATTCTGCAGTTGTGGAGTTTAAAATTCTTTCAGAACCGAGAATTAAAGTAATGGATGAAGAAATGCTTTTTGCAGTAATCAAAGCATCCTTCGGGCAGAGACGAAAAACAATTTTAAACGGATTAAGCAATAATTTGAATTTGTCAAAGGAAATAATAAAAGATTCATTGGTTTGCGCAGGCATAGATCCGGGTATAAGAGGAGAGAAGCTGACTTTGGAGGAATTCGGAAGAATTTCTGATGAAATAAGCAAAAGAACATAGGAGGGATTAAATGAAAATTTATACCAAGACAGGGGACAAAGGGCAGACATCTTTATATGACGGAACCAGGATTGACAAGGATTCATTAAGAGTGGAATCCTATGGAACTGTTGATGAGTTAAATTCTTACATAGGTTTTGCTATGAAATTTGTTGATGATGACAGGATAAAGGACAGCCTTAAAAGAATCCAAATGCGTTTATTTTTTGTAGCAGGAGAGCTGGCAACTCTTGAAGAGGGAAGGTATATCTACAGGGTCAGAGAAGAAGATATTGCTGCATTGGAAAAAATAATTGACGATTATCTGCCAAAAATAAGCGGTGTCGATAAATTTATTGTTCCGGGCTCTTCAGAGGCATCTGCCGCCCTTCATGTCGCAAGAACAATATGCCGCAGAGCTGAAAGAAGAATTATAAGCTTAAAAAACAAGGAAGAAGTAAGCGATACGCTTTTGAAGTTTGTAAACAGGCTGTCGGATGTACTTTACACATACGCAAGACTTTTGGAAAGCGACCTGGCAATAATGGATTTTGAGAAAGCTTACAATGAAAAACTATGATGCCAGTTGGAATTCTTAATCAAAAATTAAGATTAAAATTCTTTACAAATGAATATTTTGTGATAATATAAGCTTTGACACATAAGTTTGGAGGAATTTTAATGAAACACTTTTTCAAGGTTTTTTTTATTTCGCTTTTTTGTTTTTCTTTGATAATTATAGGAGGATTGTTTTGCCTTAAAGGCGGCTTAACAGACAGAAATGCCGATGCTTCTGATATATTTAAAATATTAAGCAATAATAAGGACAACAGAATAAATGTACTTGTGCTTGGACTTGAAGATACCAGGTCCGATACTATTATGATAGCCAGCTATGATACTAAGAATAAAACAGGGGATGTTGTTTCCATACCCAGAGATACATATGTGGACAGGGACGGATTTGTAAACAGCGGCAACAATAAAATAAACTCGGTGTATGGAGTCAAGGGCATTGAAGGATTATCTGAAATTATTTATAATATTACGGGCATTAAAATTGACAGGTATGTTACCATTGATTACGACGGTGTAAGAGATGCTGTGGATGCCGTGGGCGGAGTAGAGGTGGATGTGCCATTTCACATGAGATATACAGACCCATATGCTGACCCCCCGCTTGATATAGACATACCCCAGGGAAAACAACTGATAAAAGGGGACAGAGCCATGGAATTTCTAAGGTTCAGAAAGACCAATTATGCAGGTTATTCCGGATATGCAGATGGTGATTTAGGCCGCATACAAGCCCAGCAGGAATTTGTGAAAGCGGTTATTAAAAAGGCATTGTCTATTAAACTGCCTTTGGTGATAAAAGAAGTATACCCATATGTCAATACTGACTTTACCTTGGCTGAAGCAACATCTCTGGCCGTGGGAAGCATGGGGCTGTCAGCTGAAAACATTAATTTTCATACTCTCCCCGGATACACCCAAACCAGAAACGGACTGTCATTTTATATATTAGATTATTTGGCAGCAAAAGACCTAGTTTATTCAATATTAAACACAAACTGACCCTAGTTTATGAAAATTGAAAAACGCCTCATTTGAGGCGTTTTTGTATGACCTGTCAATAAACATCCTTGTCAGTCGGAGCATCTTTATCTACTAACATTTGCTCGCCTCTTTTAACCATCTCCCTGACGCTGAGGCCGTTAACAATAGCAGGATACATATTGGATGACGTGCCTTGTATATATGGCATCCCTAATTCATGGGATATTTCCATCTTTAATTCATTTATAGCCTGCTGTGCTTCGGGAACTACTAATTTATTTTTGCTCATACTATTGCTCCTTTCATAAAAATGAAGCTTGTTATTAGTATTAACAATGAAGACAAAAATAAACTGTAAGAAGCTGGAAAAAGATAGAATAAGATGCCGCTAAGAGTATTTGTCAAATTTTATATTTTAAATATTTTAAAAAAATAAAAAAGGGGACAAAAATGCCCCCTAAGACAGGCCTTGGTTAACCTGCATATTTATCTTGGTACGGTTGTGGGAGTTTTTAAATCCCAAATTGAGGGTTTACATCTTTGCATTGATTCGGTGCCGGCAACATCATTGCACACAAATCCTCCACCGGTACCAAATACTTGACCGCATCGCTGTTCTTCGCCGGCTCCCATAACCCGCCTGTTATTGCAGCGGAATTCTCTTTCACCGGTTCCCATTACATCTGCGTTGCTGCAGCGAAATCTTTCTCCGCCGGCACCCAAAACATTACTGCAGCATCTTCTGCCTCTATCGCCAAAAACTTCTTCACAGAAATCTTCAGCAGCTTCTAAACACCTTCCGCCTGTTCCTAAAACACCCTGGCAACGTCCTGTTCCGTCAATGCACCCCGGACCTCTAAGGGCAATTACTTGAATACCTGCAACTTCGTCTCTATCTCTGTCTCTACGTCTGCATCTATTTCTACAACACATTATAACACCTTATTCATAATAGATTTGAGCCAAGCTCATTATTATCATATTCTAATTTGTACAAAGTGTTACGTCTGTCCAAAAATATTTTTGGGACAGTGGGGACGCACACTAAATGTTCCACTTTTTGCACACCTGCCTAAAAAAATTAAGATAATTATATCTGCGGCAAGACATGGAAGGAAATTATTGCTTTTATCTCGAAAAATTTTCACTCTTTAAAGCTGTGACAAAACAACAACAAAATGTGCTGATAAAACTAAATGATATAAACTATGCAAAGAACAAAAAAAGAGATTTCAGTTTGCGACAAAAATCTCATTTTATTTATGCTTAATTCAAGCTTAATTGTTA
>JAGOIH010000129.1 GCA_017995755.1 Sedimentibacter sp.
CCTGTCTGCGGCAATATAGAAAAATCTGTTCCTGACAGATGTTTTATATGCGGTGTTATGGGTTCAAAATTCATAAAATACTAATACATAAAAATTCCCCTTATGGGGATTTTTTATTGCCAAATGGCGGGTTATATATTCATATTATTGGCATACAAGGCTGCCTGAGTTCTATCATGTAGATTAAGCTTTGCAAGGATTTGGCTCACATGTTTTTTTACAGTATTTTCTGATATGAATAAATCATCTGCTATCTCCTGATTATTTAAGCCTTGTCCCAGTTTTTGGAGCACTTCCTTTTCTCTTAATGTAAGGTTGTCGTTTCCTTCTTGAAGCTTATATTCCAACAGTACAGGGTCATAGTACTTTCTGCCCCTGCCTACCAGTCTCAAGGCGTAAAGAAGTTCTTCAGGCAAGGCTTCCTTCAACACATAACCGTCAACATTTACTTCTTCGGATTTTTTGAAATCAGCATAAGCAGCTGAAGAGGTTAAAATTACATATTTGCATTTACGCTCTTTGTCGGCTGATACTATTTCAAGACCGCTTTCCTTCCCAAGCTTTAAATCGATTATTGCCAAGTCAGGTTTTTTTTCATCAATCATTGTCAATGCTTCCTGAACATTTGAGCATTCACCAATAAGCTCCATGTCGCTTTCCATTGATATCAATGATGCCAGACCCTGTCTTACCAGGGGATGGTCATCTGCAATGATTATTTTCATATACTCATCCCTCCTTATTTTACTGCCTTTGTGTTTGGAATTTGTATTCTTATTTCAGTTCCTGCTCCTATTTGACTGATAATATCCATTTCACCCCTGTATGAATTAACAAGCCTTGACATATTCCTTAATCCCAAGCCTTCGTTTTCAGTTGACGGATAAAATCCAACCCCGTCATCCTTTACAACCAGGTAAGTTTCGTCATCCCCTATTGCCAAATCTATCATTACTGATGTGCTTTGGCCGTGACGTATTGCATTGCCTGTTGATTCGCTTATTATTCTGTATATTCCGTTCTTTCTTTGTATATCCAGCAGATCTTCATCACCGCTGAATCGGAAGTCAATAGCAACATTATTTAAATCTGATATATTATGAAGGTATTTTCTTATGTCGTCAATATATGCAGTGCCGCTCCTTTTGGAGCTTAGCTTATAAATAGTTGATCTGAGCTCATTCATAGCGGCATTGGATGATTCCTCCAGACTGTTAAGTTTTTCTTCCATTTGTTCTTCATTAAGTTTTTTATAGTTATTTGCCAATAAATGTGTTGCACATGAAATGCTGAAAAGCCTTTGAGCTACATTGTCGTGCATTTCATTGGCAATTCTGTTTTGCTCCTCAGCCTTTGTAAGCCTTTCAGAAACCATGTCAAATTCAAATCTTTCCAGTTCCATGGCGCTCAAGTCGGCAATAAACTTCAGAATCTTCAAGTCATCTTTTTCAATGTAATCTTTCTCTGCATCAGCACCTACCAAGCCGTAGTAATTTGATGAAGTTTGCACCGGTATTGTAATATAGCGGCGCTTGAATACATTTGTAATCATTCTGGATGAACGCAGATATTCATAATATTTAAGTTCAATATTCTTAATCAGCTCTTCCTTTATGCTGTCATCCATTATACCGCTTACCGCCATTATTCCCGAATCCTGTTGAGGCGGCCTGTAATAGAAGAAGGCATTCTTTGCTTTTGTAAGCTTTAATGCATTATCAGCAAAAGTTTTAAAACTAAGCTCATCATCTCTTGATGTGAGAATCTCCACTGCCTGATACATTGACATTATTTGTTCCATTGATTCCTGAATTCGCTGATTTGCTTCATTTAGTTTATTATTAATTTCCATTAATTGTTCACTGTTATATTTTATTTTGCTATTCATAAACATCAGCAGCTGGACTGCAAAGGTAATAAGTATGAAAATGAGTATAAGCTGAGAATTGGCTTGGATAACTCCAATCAGGCTCAGGTTTGAAGGATTGAAGAATAAATAAGATACTGCTGCAGAGCAGGAAAGATAACAAAACAAATTGAACCAGCAAAATAAGCTAGAAAAAAAGTAGGCTGAAATAAGCACTGGATTTAAAGCGTACCATATGAAGGGACTGTCCAAACCCCCTGTAGGTAGAAGAATTAAAGTAATGCCTATGGTTTCGATAAAAACAAAAGCTGAGTCCACCTTTGAATTAATATCATATCTTTTGTAGACATTCACAACAATTCTTGAGGTTACAAACAAGACAGCTATTATCCCAAGCTTTATCAGCTTGTCCGAAGGATAATTCATATAGTATACGATTGAAGTAAGAATCCATGATAAATGCCTGTATGTATTCAATAATTTTACTTCTTCAATATTGGAAAACAATCTATACATGATAACCTGCCTGATATTGTTTGATTTTATTGTAAGACATTAGCTAAGAATAATCAATTAAAAATTGTTGTATGATATCATATTATGTCGAAACCGCATATTCCGTTCATCTAAAGGTAAGGGAACACCTCTTATAGGACGGGGGCATACCTTCCTGGCAAGTAATTAATAAGACCGGTCATGCAGGAATGTTCCTGCCGGGATAGTCTTCCCGCATGGGTGCATGTTACAAAAATATTATTTCGAAAATTTTCGAAATAGGTATTGACATTTATTTTCTTATTTAGTATATTCTATTTAGAAATAATTCGAAATAGAAAGAGGTGATACTGTGGGATTTGCAGAAACATTTAAAGCGCTTTCTGACCCGGTAAGAAGAGAAATATTATTAATGCTGAAAGAAGGGAAAATGTCCGCAGGAGAAATAGCAGAAAAGTTTGATATGTCCCCTGCTACAATTTCATATCACTTGTCGCAGCTTAAAAAAGCAGGACTGTTGTTTGAAACAAAATACAAAAATTACATTTATTACGAAATCAATGTGACTGTATTTGAAGAATTAATGTTGTGGTTCACACAGTTTGGAGGTATTGAAAATGAAAATTAAAGTTGATAAATTATTGATAATAAGTACTCTTATTTGTTTGCTTCCTATAGTTTTATCCCTGGCTGTGTATGATAAACTGCCTGACACAATGCCCATCCACTGGGATGTTGAGGGCAATCCGGACGGCTACGGCTCTAAAGCCTTTGCTGCCATATGGCTTCCTTTAATGATGGCAGGCCTGAATTTAATTACCCATTTTGGATTGAATACTGATCCCAAAAAAGCAAATTCCTCAAAAATTTTAAAGCTTATCGGCAAACTAACCATACCTTTCCTTTCTCTTACTTTGCTGCCAATAACAGTATTTGCCGGTTTGGGATACAAAATAGCCATTGAAAAAATTGTACCGGCTTTTGTTGGGTTGTTATTTATAATAGTTGGGAATTACCTGCCGAAGAGCAAACAAAACTATACTGTTGGGATAAAACTGCCATGGACTTTGGATAGTGAAACAAATTGGAACAAAACACACCGTCTGGCAGGGTATTTGTGGATTATAGGCGGTGTAGTGATGTTTGTTAACAGTTTTCTGCAGATATACTGGACACCTGTATTCTTTATAATAATAGGGAGCATGGTTTTTATACCGGCTCTTTACTCCTATATTCTGTACAGAAATGGAAATTAAAGGTGTGGGGACACACCTTAATGGCGGATAGTCTATGAGGTATGCATTGAGGAATGTCCCCAATAGGAGAATACAGCTTAAATGCTACTAAAGTAGCATAAAAAAATATCATTTAGAGTGATGTTAAGTTCAAAAAATTTAACTACAATTAATTATCATTAGATAACTCTAAGGGGGAGTTGTTTAAAAATAATTATTTGACAATCTAATCAATCAACAGAGCTGCAAATGTCTATCTCTTCCAGGCAGCTCTGTTTTTTTAATAAAAAAAAGTGGCTGAGCCACTTTTTTATTTCGCTTGATACATTCCTTTGCTTTCCATATACTTGAATATAGCTTCACCGTGTTGCTGTTCTTCCTTTTGAATATGGTTTAAGATACTTCTTACCTGGGGATCTCTAAATTCAAATATTGCCGTATCATATGCACCTGATACATATTTTTCAGTCATAAGCATATCTGTGCAAAGGTCCTTGTCGGAATTATTGTAGCCTGAACTTCCCTGCTGGGGCTGGAATGACTGCCCGCCAGACTTCATCTGCAAGCTCTGCTGACCACCTGATTGGCTCCCGGATTTCTGGCTGCCTGATTGGCTCCCGGACTGCTGGCCTCCTGATTGGCCGCCTGATTTCATCTGCCAGCTCTGCTGACCCCCTGACTGCTGGCTGACCGACTGCTGGCCGCCGGATTGACTCACTGAGGGCATCTGACCCTTCAATAGCTGGTCAATAGTGTTGTAATGCTCCTGTTCTTTCTGCCCGTTTTGCTGGAAAATGCTTTTCAGTTCCTGACATGATGCCATGCCGGCATAGTTTGTGTACTTTTGAACACAAATTTCTTCTTGGGATTTTTGATCTTCTAAAAAAAATCGTTCTTTAGTTGTAAAATTCATTCGAACACCTCCGATTATATTATTTTCAAAATACCAAAATATATCCCTAAATAATTAAGTTAATTCAGTTATATAATTAAAAAAATTGCAGAATAAACTGCAACTTACCGCAAATAAAAAAAGCGCTGATTTTTATTTTAATCAGCGCCTTCTGGATTATAATCCTTATTATTTTGCTTTGTCTTTTTCCATTGCCCAGAATTCTTTTGTCAGCCTGAATACTACCGGGCTCAGCATCAGGACACCTATCAAGTTCGGGAATGCCATCAGAGCATTTAATGTGTCTGCCAAATCCCATACAAATGTAAGTCCGCCTATAGAT
>JAGOIH010000130.1 GCA_017995755.1 Sedimentibacter sp.
GTTCCTCTTGAAAGTTTAAGTATACCCTGGGATTCAAAGCTTTTAAGCATCCTTGACACAACTTCCCTTGCGCTGCCCACGTATTTGGCAATCTGCTCATGGGTGAGTTTAATAGTATTAGACTTGGTCTTAATAATTTCATCATGGAGAAATCCTGCAAGCCTGCTGTCAAAACTCATAAATAAGATTTGCTCCATTGCCCACATTACGTCTGAGAACCTGTCAGCAGACTTTTTATACATAAAGTTTTCCACATAGATGTTTTCTTTAGACAGCTTGCTGAAGGTTCCCACATTAAGCAGGAGCACTTCCGTATCCTGCTCAGCATCTATTAAAACATCAAATGTTATATTGCTTAAAATGCAGGAAGCAGAAAGAATACATGATTCTCCCTCGTGTAAGCGGTAAAGAGTAACATCTCTTCCTTCCTCCGATAAAATATATGCCCTGAGCTCTCCGCTTTTAACCAGTATAAGCCCTAAGCATTCCCTGCCCGCTCCGTGGAGATTTTCTCCCTTACTGTACTTTATTGGTGTAAAACTATTTTCAATCAGCTGTTTTTCAGAATTGCTTAACTTATCCCAAAAATCCAGATTTTCCTTTATGTAATTTGAATCCTCTATTTTCAGCATTGAGTCCCTCCTCTGATTTTCTATATTATAACATATTTAGCTTAACATACCCAATAAAAAAACGCATTTAAACTTTAAAGGACCCCCTCATTCACCGGGATCCCTTGAATTCTTTTTTCCACCTTGATTTCAATCCATTTTTAATATAGCATAAATTGTCACTGCATGATTCGCATCTAATGGCTGTATTTGATCCATCCCAGAATCTTTCGGGATACTTGAGGTATGTTATTTCCCACCGTATGAGCACTAATATGGACATGAAAAACAAAGACCATGAGAAAAAACTTCTTACAAATAACATGGGTGTGTACATCATGAAATGCCCCCAGTTAAAAATTCTGCAGTTTACACAGCACCTGTTTTTCATTATAAAACTTTGAAATGGGCACCATATAATAACGCATATAAGGTCACTCACATAATAAAACATCATAATCAATATAAGTTCAGTTTCACCTATCATTCCGGACAAATATACAATACCGATCAGAGCATTGAACAAGAGCCAGGATAACAGGACTTTTAATGCAGAAATATTCATCTTTTGAACATTTTCATATAGTTTAAGCCTGTTGTACGGCTCTGAAGGCTCAGAATATTTATCCCCGAACTGCTTCAAACAACCCATGGTTATTTTGCTTGTAGGCCTTATCTGTATTATCATTTCAAGCATCAGAATTATCCATATGACATGGAGGGGTCTTATGCCTCCTATATGATATGAACCGGTAATACTAAGGAGGTCTCTTTTAAAAATATACAAATAAACTACAAACACTAACAGTGAAATTCGGAATAACAGCTTTAATACATACTTTTTTAGCATGTTCCCCTCCTCTTGATGCTAATTATTATAACATAAAATTAAGAAAATTTCATCAAATAATTTATCAAAAGTCGCACGGCTGGATAATTGGAAAACATATTTAATTTTTCAAAAAATATGCTGCCAAGCAAATATATGAAATTATATATTAGTATTTAAATGAAATAATATAATTGAAACAAATTTTTGTTTCAGAATAAGGAGGTTGTATGAAGACAAATAAGTTAACAGCTTTGATTTTGATACTGCTTTTTGCAGTGTCGCCTGTTGCATTTGCTTTCGGCTATTTTCCTTCATCAGGCCAGGGTTATGAAGAAAGGGTTGTCCAGCTGGTGAATGAAGAAAGAGCAAAAGCAGGACTGGATGCACTGTATATAGACAGTAAAATTTCAGATGTTGCCAGGGCAAAATCAAAAGATATGGCTGATTTAAATTATTTCGCCCATTATTCACCAACTTATGGCATGGCTAATGACATGCTGCTTAGATTTGGAATCACTTATTCTTTCTGGGGTGAAAATATAGCCATGGGACAGGATAACCCTGAGATAGTAGTTTCAGAATGGATGAATTCTCCAGGTCACAGAGAAAATATTCTTTCACCTAATTTTACATTTATAGGTGTAGGATATTATGTTGATACAGATGGAACTCCATATTGGACACAAATATTTACCAGTGATGACAAATAAGCAGGCTTTCTAAGGTCAAAAAATACGTTCTTTTCTAAAAGAACGTATTTTTTTATATTCACCCTAGGGGTTATCGCTTTTTGCTCTTATTTACAGACTTCAAATGCTCCGGCAGAGAGCCTACAACAACCAAATCCTCTTCTTTGTCATAAAAGAAATATATTCTGATTATATTCCTGTTGTCTATACCTACCTTCAGATGATGGTTAAGGGGAACTTCCCTTGACTTGCCTGTTGGACCTTTGCCGTATTTAACCTTGTATTCCTTTGGATACATTTCAATACTGCTGTCACCGGCAGGTGTTACTTCAAAATTCCTGCCATACTTTTCTGAGCAGATACTGTTGCTTTTCTCCTTATTGATTAAGCCCAACCTTTCATCCCGGTATTCATTTGCAAGATATTCAATAGCATCACAAAGCAGGTTCATGTCCAGTTCAAAGGAAGGTTTCTTTTTAATTTCGCCGGCTGCCCGGCTGTGAAAAATAAGTTTTCCTGCAAACTCTTTCTCCACCCATTGGGGTATGTCCTCAGACTTGCAGGGATGGTTAAGCTTTTTGGCCTTCCACCATTCAATAATTGACTTCAGATCATTAATTTCATCTTCATGGCCGCTGTCTTTTATCATCATCTGCAAATGAATTTTATTAAGCTCATCTCTCAGTTCTAAAATATCTTCTTTTAATCTTTCGATTTTACCGTCTCTTTCACTCATCTCGCTCTTTAAAGCAGCAATATCATCATTATGTTTCTTTGCATCGATTTCTATCCTGTCATTCATTGCTTTAATAATTTCTTCTTTTGTATTGCTTAATCTGATAATTTTGTTAAGCTCTTCAATCCGGGCTTCGGTAATAAACATTACATTGTCGAAATTCATATTTTTGCGTTTCGGATATTCCTGCAGCTTATTCTCAAAATCCGTTAAAAATTGTCTTTCACTCAGTTCAATTTTTGAGCGTCTATGCAATTCTCTTTTCCACTCGTCTTTTTCAGGGTAAAAAGCACAAACATCACCACCTGAAATATTGCACCCCAGACCCTTATTAAAAGCATCGATATATTTATCAGGCAAATATCCAAACTGTGCATAGCCCATTCTCCTGCCTGCCATTTCCCGCATTTTAACATCAAAGGGGTCCTCCTTGTCTTCTTTTTCCTCTTTATCATCATCGTCTGCAGCTGCCATCAACTCTTCAATTCCACGGTTCATCAGCTTATTGACATCAAACACAGGTTTATTCCTTGCTAAAGAATTAATATCAACTTCCTTTTTATATTCAGCAGTCAGCACAAAGGGAAGCTGTCTTTCACTGTTTCTAATATAATCCATCAGCCTTTCAAGCTTGTCAGTGCTGTTTATAATATGAGGCTCTCTGATAATAGGAATAATATGCTCCAGTCCAAGATGTTTATTCCTGATAATACTCTTGACAACAGCCAATCTGAATACTTCACATACAACCTTTGTATTCTCAGGTTCGGAACACATTGTCTTGAATCCACACTCCAATTTATTGTTATCCTTGTTAATCTTAAAAGCAATATTGGTAGCAAACACCCTGCCCGGTGCAGGTTTTCGTTTCTGAGCTTCGTTTCCCGGCTGTGGTCCTAAATCAGGCTCAACCAGCTGAAAGGCCCAGACACCGTCTTCCTTGATAAAAACCACATCAACCACATAACCTTCATTGATGCGGAATGATTTGAAGTCATCCAGTTTAATACTTTCATATTTATCAGGCTCAGGATAATTTATTTCATCAGGTATGTCCAAATCCCTGAAACGCTTTCTAAGCCATGAAAAAGTTTCAAGCACAGCTATAACCATGGCTTCCTCAGCGGGTGTTTTGCTGCTTACCAAAGCATACAGCTGATATGTAGGATAAATATCATTTTTCAAAAGCTTTATGGGCTGACGCTCTTCAACCTTGCCTTCACTCTTCTTCATATCCCCCACTCCTTTATATTATTAACCTGTCCCCTTCTTAACCGAAATTTGCGAAAATCCCTAACAATACTTTACGTTGCTTACTACACATTAAAAACATATTTGTCCAATCTCTCAAATGCCTCTATTATCCTTGACTTAGGCGATGCGAGATTTAACCGGATTGCATAGGGGCGGTTGAAAGGCCTGCCGTCCTGCCACAAAACACCCACGTCCGTTCCTGCCTTATACAACTGGTCAATGGTCATATTATTTTCTTCAAGCCACTGCCTGCAGTCAAGATAAAGCATGTAGGTGCCTTGGGGCTTAAAAAACTTTATTCCCTTATAGTTATTAATAATGTGGTCACTGGCATAATCAATATTCTCCTCAAGAACCTGAAGCAGTTCACCAAGCCACTCATGGCCTTCCTTTTTGTAAGCTCCAATCAGTGCATGAATTGAAAGCACATTCATCTCATTGTAATGAGATTTGCTGCTTTGAGATCTCACACGGTCACGGAGATAGTCGTTGTAAATAATATGGTAAGCCCCAACCAGCCCCGCAAGATTAAATGTCTTGCTGGGAGCATAAACAGCAACTGTCCGGTTTCTGGCATCTTCGCTTACACTTTGTGTAGGTATGTGCTTATTGCCATAGAGAATAATATCTGACCAGATTTCATCTGAAATTACCACACAGTCATTGTTCTTATAGATTTCCATGGCTTTTTCAATTTC
>JAGOIH010000131.1 GCA_017995755.1 Sedimentibacter sp.
CTTTGTTGCCATTGTTCTACCATGGACAGCATAGCGGAACTGTGTTCTTGTCGGATCATAATTTTTTACCAGCAAAAGTCGGCACTATCATGCCTGAAAAAAAGATGCTCGTGGCAGTAGGGATACCCGTAATTTCTTATTTTGCCCCTTAACCAACTCAAACTGCTTGCTGATAACCAAAATAGAAAATAAAGTAATCCAAGCTGTCAATAGGCCCTTGTGTGTGGATATGACAAAGCATTGATCATTAATAAAATTTTTTTGTATGACAGTACTAGCATTTTAATCATCCGTATAAAAATGATCATATTGTCGCTCTGTGGCTGTAATATTTATATGGCAATTTGCATTACTCTTAAAGTTTTTGTGTCAAATGTATGAAATGGCCTATTTGTTTATGATAACCAGCTTATCTTTGGCAATAAGGGTCCCATTTTCTGAAAATACAGAATATAAATAAACCCCGTTGAGAAGTTCTGAGGCGGTTATCTGTGTTTTACCCGATATTACTGGGAATAGTTTAGTGTACACTTCTCTCCCGGTGATATCATAAATTACCAGGCGACATTCATCTTCGTATGTAATCTTTGATAGAAGCCACATTTCGCCATTGTTGGGATTAGGAACAATGCGGATAGTCCCGTTTGAAAGTGATGACGAAGTTGCCTGATCCTGTGTTCCGGTTTGGGTTCCGCAATCCGGAACTTCGAGTACTATTTTCATCGTATCTGCCACTCCGTTGGTATCGGTGAGTATAAGAGTGAAATTATAGGTTCCTGGCTGATAAAAAACTTCGGGGGCCACTTCAGTGGAAGTTATTCCGTTACCAAAATCCCAGTAATAAGTATATAATTCATCGATTGTGTCACCGTTGATACCTTTGAATTTGAGTGTATCGATTGGACATTCCAAAGTCAGTAAATTATTATCCCCGGTAGTATCTTCGACTTCGAGGTCGTAAGGTGTTTTAGGTGCAGAGATCAGAGAGTCGAAATAGGGGGTGTATAAAACTGGATTACCTTTTGAAACACAAAGAAACTCATCACAATGAAGATCACTTATATAGGCGTGAAAATAACAGCCTTCTGTTGCTTGAAAGCCTGGCCTAAGATGGATGGAGGTCCCCGCTACATAAGTAACATTTCCAGGATTAATGGTCACGTCTGGTTGGGTTTGTATACCAATGACCTGTGAGGATGTCAACGTGTCAAGCGCAGCAAGTTTTAATGGATATGTGTTTGTAGCATATTCAAAATTAAATAAATTTGAAATTTTTATTGGTAAGTATCCGGAAAAACTTCTATCAACATAATTCACGTAATAAGGGCAAGAATCATTGTTAACGATATGGAATAAATTGTATAATAGCATGTAATCAGTGCCATTATAATTTCCATAATATTCTGATCCATAATTTTGTTTATATTTGTCTGAACACCATTTATAAGTACCAGCCCATCCATTTGGTGAATAAAAACCATTTTTAACTAAATATGGATGACCAGAGCTATTAGACCAAAAATCCATTGCATAGCAATATGGACCTTCGCATGGAGCTGCATTAAGTTGAGTCAAAGCCTTTTCGGTTATGATTTGCTGATTATGAGGAGCTAATATGGTATGATATAAAACCTCCCATAACAGAACATAAAAAGTTTCGCAATCATTTTTGGATGTTGCATTTATGATACCCAGTCCTGTTCTTTTCCAAGAATTCGATGTAGCTGCAAGGCACCCAACTAAATCAAAGTCTTTAATTGGTATTACCGAAAGAACAGCCCATAATATCCATTGTGGAACATCAGAGAATTGAATTCGCTTAGCTATTGCAGCTAATGGTCTCCCAAAAGCATATGTATTTCCACCTTCCCATCCACCTAATAAAAACCCATCCGGTTCATATAAACGGTTTGGTGCAAGGCCAAAAATATGATGCACATTTATCAGGTAATCTGCTATTTTTTGCTTCATTTCGTTTGCAAGTTGACTTGCAACACTTCCGGGACATAGCTTTATTGTTAGTTCACATCCAAGTAGTATCCAAATTGCCTCATCCTGGCTCATACTTTCTGGATGAAAGTCATGAGGGTGAGTTAAAACACCTTCTTCTGTGTGGTCGTATTCATAAAGAGGAATTTCAGATAAAACTGCCTGCCCTTCACAATAGTCAGCAGTTCTATGGTCCGCATATCCTGGATGACCTCGAGGAAGGTATCCGTTTTCAGAGTTTCCAAAACTATAAATATCCTCAACACTTTCAACGCCATGCCATGTGTCATTTTGAGTAAGCCCTTTATTTAACAATTTAAGATGTGAAATTCCCGATTCATTATATCCATTGGGATTACCTGGGTCATTGCTAAAAAAATCGCACGGTACGCTACCTCGTATAAAAAATCCATTAAATGTATCTGGATAATCCGGATTATAATTGGGGTTTGTATTTTGATAATTAGGCCAAAATGTTTCTGCCTTTTCATCCCAGTAATTCTTTATTGCATTTAATGCCATAAATAATTCCTGATAAGTTTTTGATGCATCATAAAATTGGGCATTTTTATAAAGCAAATAATATTCTGTTGCTAAAACTCCAACGTACATACCAGTATATTTGCCATGTTGCCCATAATCAACATTTTTTGCAGGATATCCATTTTGTTGATCAGTTGGATCATTCGACGCATTTATTATATTTCTAACACATATTATCTGACTTTCACCATGCTTTTCGCCAGGAACGTGGAAATATTGCAACCTATTTCGATAATACCAATATTTCATTAAATTGTTATTTGTCTGAGAAAAACAAAAAAAAGAAAAAGTACAAATAATAATAAATTCTGTTATTATTTTTTTTATCATTTTAATAGATTTCAAAATATTATCAAGCGAAATTTGAGATTATTGGAGTTCTATGAAATACTCCTTTTCATTATAATTTGTCGCCATTTGAATTTTGCCGTCTTTAATGTTTAATAAATTCCATTTAGGAGTAATATTATTACCAAATGGGCCGGTACCAGTATATGCATATGCTGTCAATATGTTTAAAACTTGATTTTTATCAATTAAATTCCATTTGCAAATTATCGGGTAATTGTTTCCATCATTTCTATTTCCATCAATTTGCAGTACATTCACATCGTTAACTTCCTCATAAAAGAAATTAAAATTTGGACCTAAACTATCCCGATACATAATTAATGAATCCACACCATTAACAGAATACGTTGTAATAGTGTAATGACCATAAATTTTTTTCAGAGTCTGTTCATATTTATCACATCCACTTACTATGGTTGTTAGGACTGATAAAATCAAAACTATTTTTTTCATGATTATTTTTGGTTTAAAAGTTCGTTCATTTTATTTTGTAACTCTAGATTTTGCGCTCTCAGCAATTCCATCTGCTTATTCATTTCAATAGTATAAAGAGTCAACTCCTCAATTTTCTGTAAAAGTACAGCCTGCGAATTGCCCAGCGCAACGCCGTTTTTCTCTACCTCAATTGCTGATGGTACGCCTGGAAGATGCCCGTATTCATTAATGTAATTTTCAACATCTGAAAGTGACATCAGATTATAATCTTTTTCAAAAACAAAATCAGACCAGTTGGTTTCAACAATGATTTCCTTCGCCCTTATCTTGCCATTGACCGATAATTTGTAATTTGGGTGCGGAGCATTAGTTCCTATTCCAACAGCAGCTTTATCAATTCTCATAGTTTCAGCGCCACCTACTGTAAAGGCAATGACATCCGGCCCAGGATGGAAAATTCCGGTCAGGTCATTGTTAAACCAGGTATAATCGGGTTTTGTCGGAGTGGAAAATGAATTGCTCCCCCTGATATATGCCGATGATGTAATAGAATTTGCAGTTTCAGTAAATGTACTGTTACCGACAACCTGTAAGTTGGTAAAAGGGCTATTGGTTCCAATGCCAACTTTTGATTTGAACCCAACCTTGCCATCTTGCATAATAGTGAATGCATTATGACCGTTGACACTGAAAATTATATTCCCCTTTTCCTGATGGGAAAAAAATGCATTTTTATCTCTTACCCCCATGAGCAAACCATCTGTTGCAAGCGAATCGGTAACATTATTCGTAATCTGAAATGCAGTCAAAGCAGACGATTGGTTGATTGGGACCGAAGGTAAGGATTTTAAATCATTTTGGTCATCAATCACTTCATCTTCTAAAACTATTATTTCGTCTGAATGTAAATGTAATTTTGAACGGGGAGTTTTGATGCCAAAACCTACATTGCTACCATTGTCATAAACCTGGCTCTTTCCATAATTAACGGTATCAATAAATTTAATCAGGTAATTCGGTGTCTGACCAAAAGCAGCTATGGTCTGCAACTCAAAAATTATTATCATACAGATGATGATTTTTACGCTTAGCCGGAGGCTGTTGATGAAGCCACAACTTTTTTCATTTAATGGTACAATTTTCATTTGTTTAAAATTTTTTTTAAAATAAATTGCATATTATGAATGCAAAAATAGATATAAAAGCATTATTTGCAAATATTTTAAATTTTTTTTAAAATTTTTTATCAATTTCTTGTCATTTTATAATTTTTTATATCTTTAAACCAACTTAAATTTGTTGTTGTAAAGTTTCACCACGTTGTTAATGGATAAACTTCCCCCTTCCTTTGCGAAGTGGAGCGCAGCGGAACGAAGCAAAGGAAGGGGGAAGTAGCATTATAAATGATAACTTGCTTAATTTTGTA
>JAGOIH010000132.1 GCA_017995755.1 Sedimentibacter sp.
TTAAAGCAAATATGTTTTTATGTGGAGACTGGCAGCAAGGGGGAATCTTTAATACTTCTTGAAAAATGGTACAGGACAGATAAAAATTTAAAGCATACAATTTTTAATTATCTTGAAATGACCGAAGTCTGTCCTGGATTTGATGAAATGATTAATCAGAATCAGGAGTTATTCCGGATTGGAAATATTCAAAGGGTTCCAACAATACTGGTAAATGATTTTATTTTACCACAAATGTACACCCTTGATGAATTGAAATATCATATAAATGAGATCAAGCAATTAACTGAAGTTGAACTTATTATTAATACATAATAACTGAAAGAGAAGAGCAGGGGTTTTCCCCTGTGCTCTGAGCTCTGCGCTCTGAGCCCACAGCCCCTGCTCCGACCTTTCCTAAAACAGAAAGGGTTTTGCCTATGCGAAGATAAAGAATTTCCGTGACTACGGTTATGGCCTGTGAAAGGATAAATCAGGGAAACACATAATAATATTATTTAAATTTGTATGATTATGAAAAAGTTAGCAAAATTAAGGATTACATCGGACAATATTATAAATGACAAAGAACTGAAAGCCTTAAAAGGAGGAGATGGACCATGTTGTGTATGCAAAAATGTATACAATGAAGTAATGGGTTATATGGCTGCTTATGACGCAATGTCTTGTGATTTATATTGTAACGATTTAACTTGGTTCGGCTATTGGGGTTGGACTTATTGTTGATAGCACATTTTTCAACTTTGTCACCTTTTTTTAATCAACGATGTTAGTCCACCGTTAATAAAGAAGAGGCTGAATCTGATCAGACAGCCTCTTCAATATAAACCAAAAATATACTAAGATGAGATTCCTTTATTTTGTTCTGCTTATTACTATCCTTGGTTCATGTAAATCACGGGAGAGTATTCTTTACCAGTTTGATCCAAGAACAGTTGAAGAAAAAGAGATTACTCTCTCTGATATTGCTGACGACATTACTTATATCCTGCTGGATAATAGTTTCCCGATAAGTCTGATTTACAATCCAAGATATTTTATCAACGAAAATATTTATTTATCAGCATATCAATCAGGTGTTATGATCTTAGACTGGAAAGGTAAGCTCATAAGGCGTATTGGAAGCATTGGAAGAGGCCCTGGTGAATATGTACACTATTTTAATTTCTCCGTTGATGACAAAAGCGGGACCGTATACGTTCTGGATGCCCGTGTAATCAAAGTATTTTCTAAAACCGGCAGGTTTCTCAGGAGTATTGAATTAAAAGAATATGGAGAGGGATCTGATGTTATTGAATTTTTCAATTCAAAGATATTCATTTCATGTCATCCACAATTTGAAGGGGTTAAATATGATTGGATAGTTTTAGATACGTTAGGAAATCTTTTAGAGACCAAAAAAAGATCTATTCCGGAATTCACAAGTGGTATTTTAATAGGAGGTGGAGTGTATAAATTTGACAACAGGATTTATTCATGGAACCCATGGAGTGATACGATTTTTTCAATTTCACCTGATTTTATCCTCGAACCATCCTTTATTATCAGTCCGGGAGAAGACCGGCTTCCAAGAGAGGATTTTCACAAGCTTGAAGACAGTAAACTATATTACCAACCGCATATAATCCTGGAATCAAACCACTTTATTTTCACGAGATACTATCATGAAAACAATGTAATTATTGCAGTGATTGACAAAGAGACGAGAGCCTCCTATTCCACCATCCTGACGCGGGGACCTGCAGTAATAGGCAATAATATGATTGGGGGCATAACAAATGATCTTGATGGAGGGATGAGGTTTCAGCCGGAGAACTATTTTGTTGAGAACGATCGGGAATACCTGGCAGGACTGATAAATCCTTATGATATAAAAGCCCTGGTAAAAACAGATGAATTCAAATCCTTTTTACCTATGTATCCTGAAAAGAAAAAGGCCTTTGAAGATCTGGCAGGAAGAATTAAGGAGACTGATAATCAGGTGTTGATGGTAGTAAGGCTAAAGAAATGAACAATGTGCTTACATATGGTGATCTAAATAACAGCTTTTTTAAGCCCATATTGCTCCGCATGTTCATCAAAGTTCTTTGAAATCAATGATTTGATAAGAAAGGGATCACAATTTAAAATCCGGCTAATACTCCCTAATATGAAAGATGAGGTGACATCAAGGCTGTTAAAGCAAATATGTTTTTATGTGGAGACTGGCAGCAAGGAAGAATCTTTAATACTTCTTGAAAAATGGTACAGGACAGATAGAAATTTAAAGCATACAATTTTTAATGATCTTGAAATAAGCGAAGCATGTCCAGGATTTGATGAAATGATTAGTCAGAATCAGGAATTATTCCGGATTGGAAATATTCAAAGGGTACCAACCATACTGGTAAATGATTTTATTTTACCGCAGATGTACACCCTCGATGAATTAAAATACCATGTAAATGAAATTAAGCAATTAAGTGAAGTTGAGCTTATTATTAATACATACTAACTGAAAGAGAAGGGCAGGAAGTTGCTCTGCGCACTGTGCTCTGCGCACTGTGCTCTGCGCACTGTGCTCTGAGCTCTGCGCCCACAGCCCCTGCCCCGACCTTTCTAAAAACAGAAAGGGTTTTGCCTATGCGAAGATAAAGAATTTCCGTGACTCCGGTTACGGCCTGTGAAAGGATAAATCAGGAGAGACAAAAAATAGAACTAAAATTAAATATTATGAAGACACTTGGGAAACTAAAAATCAATTCGGAAAAAATCATAAATGATAAAGAACTACAAAACTTAAAAGGGGGAGATGGACCATGTTGTGTATGCCTCAATGGATTTGATGATGTAATGTGTTATATGGCTGCTTATGACGATGCCTCATGTATTGCATATTGTGGTGAGTTGCATTGGGAAGGCTCTTGGGGTAACTGGACCTATTGTTAACGGCTTTTTCAATCTTGTCACCCTTTTTAATCAATGATGTTGGTTAGCCGAGAAGAAAGAAGAGGCTGCGTCTGATAAGACAGCCTCTTCAATATAAACCAAAAAAATACTAAGATGAGATTCCTTTATTTTGTTCTGTTTATTACTATCCTTGGTTCATGTAAATCACGGGAGAGTATTCTTTACCAGTTTGATCCCGGAACAATTGAAGAAAAAGAGATTACTCTCTCTGAGATAGCCGACGACATTACTTATATCCCACTGGATAATGGTTTCCCCATAAGTCTGATTTATGATCCCAGATATTTTGTCAATGATAATATTTATTTATCAGCATACCAATCAGGTATTATGATTTTCGACAAGGCGGGTAGGTTTGTGAGGAGAATTGGAAATATAGGCAGAGGTCCCGGAGAATATGTTTCTTATTATAAATTCACAGTGGATGAAAAAAGCGGAACCGTATACGTTCTGGATATGCGGATAGTTAAGGTGTTTTCTAAAACCGGTAGGTTTCTCAGGAGTTTTGAATTAAAAGAATATGGAGAGGGATCAGATGTTATTGAATATTTCAATTCAAAAATATTCATTTCATGTCATCCGCAATTTGAAGGGGTTAAATATGACTGGATAGTTTTTGACACATTAGGAAATCTTGTAGAGTCCAAAGAAAGATCTTTACCTGAATTCAATTGTAATTATTTGGTGGGGGGTGGCATATATAAATATAACGGAAGGATCTATTCATGGAATCCATGGAGTGATACAATTTTTTCAATTTCACCTGATTTTATCATTGAATCATCCTTTGTAATCAGTCCGGGAGAACACCGGCTTCCAAGAGAGAATTTTCTCAGACTTGAAGACATAAAACTATATTTTAAACCACATATAATCCTAGAATCGAACCATTTTATTTTCACTAGATTTTATCATGATAATAATGTAATTATTGCAATGATTGACAAAGAGACGAGAGCCTCCTATTCCACCATCCTGACGCGGGGACCTGCAGTAATAGGCAATAATATGATTGGGGGCATAACAAATGATCTTGATGGAGGGATGAGGTTTCAGCCGGAGAACTATTTTGTTGAGAACGATCGGGAATACCTGGCAGGACTGATAAATCCTTATGATATAAAAGCCCTGGTAAAAACAGATGAATTCAAATCCTTTTTACCTATGTATCCTGAAAAGAAAAAGGCCTTTGAAGATCTGGCAGGAAGAATTAAGGAGACTGATAATCAGGTGTTGATGGTAGTAAGGCTAAAGAAATGAACAATGTGCTTACATATGGTGATCTAAATAACAGCTTTTTTAAGCCCATATTGCTCCGCATGTTCATCAAAGTTCTTTGAAATCAATGATTTGATAAGAAAGGGATCACAATTTAAAATCCGGCTAATACTCCCTAATATGAAAGATGAGGTGACATCAAGGCTGTTAAAGCAAATATGTTTTTATGTGGAGACTGGCAGCAAGGAAGAATCTTTAATACTTCTTGAAAAATGGTACAGGACAGATAGAAATTTAAAGCATACAATTTTTAATGATCTTGAAATAAGCGAAGCATGTCCAGGATTTGATGAAATGATTAGTCAGAATCAGGAATTATTCCGGATTGGAAATATTCAAAGGGTACCAACCATACTGGTAAATGATTTTATTTTACCACAGATGTACACCCTTGATGAATTAAAATACCATGTAAATGAAATAAGAGAATTAGTCAAATTTGAAATGCTGATAAACACATAATAGCTGAAAGAGAAGAGCAGGGGCTTTCCCCTGAGCTCTGAGC
>JAGOIH010000133.1 GCA_017995755.1 Sedimentibacter sp.
TAAAATGCCACAATTATTTTTAAAAAATGCAAAAAATCTTTTTGTATGCCCTAACCCCGTTTGTCAGAGTGTTTTTTCTGACAAATGGTTGGTAGGTCAACCGCAACGAATTCCCAATTTATGCGACTCAAGGAGCAAATAAATTGGTGAATGAGACTGTGATATGCCCTAACCCCATTTGTCAGAGTGTTTTTTCTGACAAATGGTTGAGCTGCTTATGATCTTTATGACCAACCCGATTTCTCTGACTGTAAGAAATTGATGGTATGGGGACACTCCTCCCTGAATTCAATGGAAAAATTCCTTGAATTGTAAGGGCAGACAAGTTATAGTTAAATAAAGTGATGATGCAAGAAGACTCTCAAATTTGTATCCTTTACACAAGTTTTAAAGAAAGTCTGCACTTATATTCTTATTAATAATGAAAATAAAATTATGTGAAATTCAAAGGAGGAATTGTTGTGTTTGAAGTATTTTGCCGAATCTATCAATTTATTATGAAGATTTCCGCTAATTTTATGCCCTTTCGGGTGCCGGAACTGCTGGAAGGTGAAAACAGCTTGAAAAAGCTGCCGGGTACAATAAAAGAAAAGGGTATATCCAATGTGCTTATTGTGACTGGCAGTCATATTTCGTCAATGGGTCTTATAAATAATTTGCTTGAAGGTCTAAATGAAAAAAATATAAAATATGCAATCTATAATAAAACCACTCCCAATCCAACCATTGACAATATTGAGGAGGCACTGCTGGTTTACAAGCAAAATAAATGCGAAGGGATTGTAGCTTTCGGAGGCGGTTCACCCATGGACTGCGCTAAAGGGATTGCCGCCAGGGTAGCAAGACCAAATAAGACTATTCCGCAAATGAAAGGACTTTTAAAAGTACATAAAAGAATTCCTTTCTTGTTTGCGGTGCCCACAACAGCCGGTACCGGAAGCGAGACCACTGTGGCTGCAGTAGTAAGGGACAGCACTACTAACGAAAAATACTCTATAACCGACATGTCTTTGATACCGCATGTTGCCGTATTGGACCCTGCACTCACTTTGAATCTTCCCCCTCACATAACAGCATCAACCGGCATGGACGCTCTTTGCCATGCAGTGGAAGCTTATATCGGCAGAAGTAATACAAAAGATACATATGCCTATGCAAGAAAAGCAATAAAACTGATATTTGATAATCTTTATGAAGCATATTCAAACGGAAGCAACATTGAAGCCCGTGCTAAAATGCAAAAAGCTTCATTTTATGCTGGACTTGCCTTTACCAGGGCATATGTGGGCTATGTGCATGCCATTGCACATACCTTGGGCGGATTTTATTCCATGCCTCATGGCCTGGCAAATGCTGTAATTATGCCATATGTTTTTGAGTTTTATGGGAACAACGCAGGTAAAGCCCTGGCGGAGCTTGCAGATTTGATTGAAATAGGAGAAATCAATGACTCCCAGGAAGAAAAAACGGGCAAATTTATAGATGCGATTAAAAATCTGAATAAAAGCATGGACATACCTGACAAAATAAGCGGTATAAAGGAGGAGGACATACCAACCATGGCGCAGAGGGCTTTTAAGGAAGCAAATCCCCTGTACCCTGTTCCAAGAATAATGACAAAGGAAGATATTATAAGCATATATTATAAAATTAAGGAGGGATAAATATGTACGGATATGCAGGCACCATTGCTAAAATAAATTTAACAACAGGAGAAATTTCTGATTATCCCTTGAAAGAAGAAGACAGAATATTGTATTTAGGCGGAAAATCCCTGGCTGCTAAGATAATATATGATTCATTAAAGGAAAAAACAGAAGCTTTTTCAGAAGAAAATTTAATTGTAATTACAACATCCCCCCTTACAGGCACAGGCTCACCTTCCTCATCGAGATTTAACGTGTCAGCCATCTCGCCCTTAACCGGACTTCTGGCTTCTTCAAACTGCGGCGGAACTTTCGGGCTTAAGTTAAAAAGTGCAGGCTATGACGGACTTGTAATATCTGGGAAGAGCAAAGAAAAAGTATATATAGAAATTTCAGAAAACCGCATTGAAATCAAGGACGCTTCCCACTTATGGGGAAAAACAACCGGCCAGACTCAGGATATGTTAGGAAACAGAAGTGTTGGGAAATTCGTAATAGGACCCGCAGGAGAAAACATGGTCCGTTATGCAGCAGTTATAAGTGATGAGCGTGCAGCAGGGCGCTGTGGTGTGGGTGCAGTGTTTGGATATAAGAATTTAAAAGCCATTACGGCAGCAGGCACAAAAAGAACGGAAATTCATGATGACAAAAAATTCAAGGCTCATAATCAAAGATGGATAGGGTCTTTAAAAAAACACATAATGACAGGCCGGCAGATTCCGGAACTGGGTACAGCTTCTTTTGTGAATCCCATGAACAAACATAATCTTCTTGCCACAAAAAATTATAAATCCGGGAGCTACGATAATCATGAGAAAATATGCGGCGAAACATTGAGAAATGATTATCTTGTCAAAAATAAAGGCTGTGTTACATGCCCGATTCAATGCGGGAGAGTTGTAAAAGTATCAGGCAAAGAAGTAAAAGGGCCTGAGCTTGAGACAATCACTCTTCTAGGGAGCAATCTCCTCAATGGCAGCCTTGAAAACATAATTGAGCTTAACTATCTATGTGATGAGTACGGCATAGATACCATGAGCTTTGGAAGCAGCATCGGTCTGGCAATGGAATTAAACGAAAAAGGAATGTGGAATAACGGCATTAATTTTGGAGACTCAACAAAACTTGTACAATTAGTCAAAATGACGGCTTATCGGGAAGGTATCGGAAACGAATTAGCTGAAGGAACCAGGCGCATGTCCGAAAAATTCGGGGGCAGGGATTTCGCAATTAATGTAAAAGGTCTGGAACTGGCGGCTTATGAGCCCCGGGGCGCACAGGGCATGGGACTTGGTTATGCTACATCCAACAGGGGCGGATGCCACCTGAATGGCGGTTACATGGTTGTCTTGGAAGGCCTAGTGCTTAATACAAACAGTAAAACTACAAAAGGAAAAGCTGCCTTTACAATATTTTTTCAGGACTTAATGGAAGCAATTTCAGCCGGAGGCTCATGTTTGTTTACCAGTATTTCTGTGGTTCCCGATTTTTTAATAAAGAACCCCGAAAACCTGATTGTAAAGCTCATTAATAAAATGCTTCCTCTGTTTGGAGGAATAGTTGGATTTATGCATAATCACAGCAGGCTTCTCGGCTTTAACCTGAAAAACATTGTTGCATACCCATATTCCATCAAGCTGGTTACCGGTTTTGATATGAATCTGGGCAAGTTCATCCAGGCAGGAGAAAGAAGCTATAATCTTGAAAGGATAATAAACATAAGGCAAGGTCTCACGGGAAGAGACGACACCCTTCCAAAACGTCTTACTGAAGAATTTCAACTCAGCTATGACCCAAACAGCAAAGTTAAATTAAATGAAATGCTTAAGAAATACTATAAAATAAGAGGCTGGGATGACAAGGGCATCCCAACCATAGATAGAATGAATAAACTTAACATACATTAAGTCCAAAGGGGACGGTAAGTCCAAAGGGGACGGTAAGTCCAAAGGGGACGGTAAGTCCAAAGGGGAAGTCCAAAGGGGACGGTTCTCTTTGGACATCATTACTGTCCAGCAAGAACCGTCCCCTCTGGCACAGTCCCCTCTGGCACAATGACTGTTTTATTCTATATTTTTCTTTTTTACATACATAAGGAGAGCTGCTCCGATTATTATTGATGCAATACTTATAAGCTGGGCAACCCTCATGCCTGCAAACATCAGGCTGTCTGTCCTTAAGCCTTCAATAAAAAACCTCACTGTTGAATACAAAATCAGGTATAAGCCTAATATTTGACCATGGCCTGCCTTTTTATTTTTTCTAAACCATACCAGGAATAGAAATATCAAAAAATTCATGATGGACTCATAGAGGAACGTAGGATGAACTTTTTGACCGTTCACAATTATTCCCCAGGGCAGGTCAGTGGGGCCTCCATGGGCTTCCTGATTAATAAAATTTCCCCATCTCCCTATTGCCTGGCCTAAAGCAGCGCTTGGCATAACCAGATCAAGCATCTCCAATACATTGATTCTTCGTTTCCTGCAAAACAATATTCCCGTTATTACACCTGCAATAATTGCACCGTGAATTGCAAGCCCGCCGTTTCTTATATTTATAATCTGAGATAAGTTTTGGCTGTAATAATCCCATGAAAATATAACATAGTATGCTCTGGCTCCGACTATGCCTGCAGGTATTGCGTATAACAGGAAATCTATCAGGTCATCTTCTTTGAAGCCTGTTCTTTTAGCTTCCTTTAATGCTATAAGAACTCCTAACAAAACACCTGCGGATATCAATACGCCATACCACATGACATCTATTCCAAATATAGTAAAAGCAACCGGATTCATATTTGTTCTCCTCTTATGTTTTTTCCTTTATATATGTCCTGTATATTAATCATCCCCTTGTCCTCTCAGGACGGCGTTGAATTTCTTTGAAAGCACTTGAAGGATTCTTTCGTGAATTTTTTCCACTTCCTTGTCTTTCATGGTACGGTCTTTGTTTCTGTAGGTAACAGAGAAAGCAGTGCTCTTATATCCTTCCGTAATATGCTCGCCTTTATACACATCAAACAGCTCAACACTTTCAATCAAATATGGATTTACCTTTTTAATTT
>JAGOIH010000018.1 GCA_017995755.1 Sedimentibacter sp.
ACCGCCCTGCGAGTTGAAGGTTACGGTGTAGGTTTTGATGGACCATTTCGCAAACAGGGTGATGTTGCCACTCACCTTATCGGTGCTGAAGCTCCACACGTTGGTGCAGGCCGACTCCTTGTACCAGCCCACAAAGGTGTAGCCTGTACGGGTTGGCGCTGTAGGCGTTGATATTGTTGTGTTGTAGTTAGTGCTAACCGATGATACTGCGCTACCGCCCTGCGAGTTGAAGGTTACGGTGTAGGTATTTATCGTCCACTTCGCGTACAGCGTCACCGTTCCCGTGGAGGTGGTGCTGATTGCCGCTACGGCCGTGTTGAACGTTGACTCCCTGTACCAACCCCCGAACGTGTAGCCTGTTCGGGTGGGGCTGCTCAGCGTTACGCCCACGCCGTAGGTGTAGGTGGCGGGGTTGCTGCCGCTGTTGGTTCCCCCGTTCAGGTTGTAGACGATTGCGTAGGTGTTGGCAGTCCACTTGGCGTACAGCGTCACCGTTCCTGTGGAGGTGGTGCTGATTGCCGTTATAGCCGTGTTGAACGTTGACTCCTTGTACCAACCCCCGAACGCGTAGCCTGTTCGGGTGGGGCTGCTCAGCGTTACGCCCACGCCGTAGGTGTAGGTGGCGGGGTTGCTGCCGCTGTTGGTTCCCCCGTTCAGGTTGTAGACGATTGCGTAGGTGTTGGCAGTCCACTTCGCGTATAGCGTGGTGTTGGCAATCACCTTATCGGTGCTGAAGCTCCACGCGTGGGTGCAGGCGGCTTCCTTGTACCACCCCCCGAAGGTGTACCCCGTTCGTGAGGGGGCGGTTGGCGCTGCTATCGTAGTGTTATAGCTGACGTTGACCGACGGCACAGTGCTTCCCCCCTGGGTGTTAAACTCTACCTGGCACACGAACACATCGTTCAGTACCTCCTGGCCCTTGTAGTGGTATTCGTGTTTCTTCAGGATGTTGCCCTCGTGGTCGCGCACCATGCTAAGCCGACCCAGCCCGTCGTACTCGTAGAAGGTGGTGACCCCGTTCGCGTCCGTGCTGCTCGTCATCCCCACCAACGGATCGTAGGTGTACGTCTCCATCTGCGCATCGGACGGGCAGAGCCGAATATCGTCTACGTAATGGTAAAGTGAGGTGTTGGCGGCTTCGCTTCCACCATGGGATAGAACATACACCATATATGAGCCTCCCTTCCCTTCTGGGACAGCGAACTCCTGCTCCCCGTACTTCCAGCTGCTATCAGCTGCAGGGTAGATGAAGAGATTTGCCGAAAAGCCATTTCCCGATACTGCCACCCTGGCATAGGTAGTGCTGGGAAGATTACCCACTTTGGCCCAGGCGCTCAGGCGGTATTTAACCCCAGCCTGCAGGGTAACGGTGCTCTTGTTCCCCCAGTATAGGTAGCAGGCTCGTGTTCCACTATTCCCCGTTTTGGATACGCTCGTCTGTAGACTTGAGTTCCATCCAGTACCCTCAAAATCCTCGTATAGCCAATTTTTAGAATAAACATTACGAGCATAAGCACTAATAAATGGTGAATTTTTATTCCATTTATAACTCTCTACTGTACCTCCATTTATTACCGACTCAATTAATTTTAAATCATTATTATATTTATAGATACCATAAAGGAAGAAATTATTTGAATTAAAAGTCAATGTATCTGATACAAAGGATGGGAGGTACTCATTTAAAGAAATAACGTTTTTAGGATATAGTTTATAATAATTTAATCTTAGCGGGAGTCCATTTTCTAAATCATAATTCATTAATCCTCCATCTATTATGGAGTAATTATTTGGGTTGTAAAGGTTATATTTTAAAAAATAAAAAGGTCTAAAAATGAAGTTTAAATTAAAGTATTCTATTGCATTTGAAGCAACTTTTATGTTAGTGTCTTGACAGAAGTCAAAAGGGTACATATATTTAATTCTTTGCTCGACTCCGTTACTTAATAAAATAGACTTTTCTGATAGTTGTGCATGATCGGGATTGTTGTAAAAAAATTTCTCCTTTGTTAAGATTTTAGAATCATTTAATTGATTATACTCAATACTTATAATTGAATCCTGAGTTCTCCATACAGATTCTATATCATATTTCATTATTGATATATTATCTATTCCTGCATCTTCATTATAACTAGAAACGACAGGATTAAATAATAATTGTCCTACAATACCATAAAGAGTTTTACTGTTCTGTATCCTTTCAGAGTAGTAGTAAAAAATCTCAGTGTTAACTGTTTTAGAATTTCCGTTTACTTTAAAGTTATTTTCGTATAGTTTTGTGCCATTTTTCCAACCTGTATTTGTAGAAGGGCAGCCAATAATATTTGAAGAGCCCCATAAGTAGGTGCCAATACTATTTGCTACTATATCAAACATATACTCTTTACCCCCACTTTCAAAATCATCGCCGAATGATTCAACTACATAAGGATAGCATACTGATTCATTATCAAATCGCATATCTATAATATCATTTGAATAATACTGAACGTAATTACATGAGTATAGATAATTACCTTCTGGACAAATATTTTCAGTATAAATAGAAGAATATAATTTTGGAGAAAAATATTTAGCAAAAGGAGTATTCCTGCTTTCAAATTTATTATAATAGTAACTTTTTAAACAAGGGTAGTCACTTAGATTGCTTATTTTTTTTATTCTTAAACCAGGTAGATTTTTCAAATAGGTTTCGCTAATATCTTCTTTCTTTAGACTATATTGAAAGATTCCATCTGTTCCTTTTCCATGTATTGAAACTTTAAACATATAACGATGATCCTTATACACAAGCATAGAATCATGGCTTGGCCACGTTGAAGATATAGAATGTGGACAATAGAAAATTTGATTGGTTGTAGAATCAATCAATATGTAAGCTCCTGATGCTTTGTCGATTATTCCATCGATTTCATTCCAATACACACTCATATCAATTTTCATTAGACAAGATTCATTTGGAATAAATGAAAAATAATAACTATTGTCTATTTCTCCTGATGGAACTTTAAGATCATAGTAATGAGTTTCTATTGATGGAATATTTCTGGATTCTGTATTACAGTTACCTTCCCATTCAACATTAATTTCTTCCCCAGTCGGATTTTTAATTTTTTCGAGAACTCCAATCATAGCTTTACTATGATTAATATCTCTGTATCCAACATAAATTGTGTTTTCTATAAAAGGTGCATCATTTGGAATTAAATTTTTATTATTATCTCTTCCATTATAAAATCCTCCTATATCCTGAGCAAAAGATAATCTTGGAGGTAAACTATTGAGATCGCCATAATAGTTAAAAATATACGGGGGAATTCCTTTCCTTTGGAATGAGGTAAGAAATAGCCTATATAATAATGATTCATCTTGAGGTAAATATGAATAGTAATTTAAATTGTTTGCGCAATATGAATGTTGATAATTGAAAATGTACATTTCATTGTAGAGTAAAGATGATTTGCTCAAAACTGAAATTGAATCAAGTTTTGGAACACCAACTAAATCAAATCTTGTCAAAGAGGAAAAAAACTTAACAATATTTGTTGATGTTATAATACTATCAAGAAATTTCCCCTGAACATAGAGTCTACGATAGCAGATAGGGGCTTCTTGTGATACCTCACAATTGATACCACATGGATCTATTGATGATTTTAATATTCTTAATGATTGGCTTACTGAGGCATAATAATAATAATCTTGCTCTTTATACTTGAAGTTAACTTCATCACCAGAAGGGTTTGTGATTTTCATTAGATACCAAGTTGTAACCTCTGGAGAAGAGTATGATCTGCCACAATTACCAATATTTAGATCTCTAGAATATTCTCTACCATTTTCACCTCCAAAAAAAAATTTTATGCCATCTAAAGTCGTAATACAAAAATCCCATTCATTATTATCCTCATTCATCTCAATTCTGAGTTTTTGAAATGGCACAGTCATAATGCTATTATCAATATAATTACAATAAAATCTACCTGAATATCCAGGAACACAAAACGAAAATTCGTCGGGCTGTGAATCATAATTGTTTTCTTGAACAAATTGATAAGCAGCATTATAGGAGTCAATGGATAAAGGATAGTTAAATTGTTTTTTTTCGTCAGGCTCATCTCTAATTATTCTAGAAATAGCACCTCCTGCATGCATATTCCATCCATGCCCAACCCATGTTGATATTTGGTTAACGAGCATCCCATTTGAATTATAATCAATGCTGATTGGAACCTTGATATCATTCAAGGATAAAGTATAGATCGGAATATTATAGTTTAAGGAACCCGTATATAGATTTACATTTGGTTTATAAACTTGCGAAAATGAAGCACCATTAGGAGAGGGTGGTAAAAAATCTGTGACTAAAGGTGGATTAATTATACTCGAACCCGAAGAAACAGGTGTAGAAAACCCTAAAAAAAGAAGGATACAATATAATATCATAGTTTTAGTAATTTATTTATTCTCAAAATTATAAAAATATTTTAATTTAAAAGATGCTTGGATTATTTTTAGTATATTTTTTTGTGAGCAGGGTTCAAGTTATAAATGTAACTTTTTGATTAGCAATTTCTTTAGTAACACTTTCATTATAATTCAGTACCGATTTTTTCCCAACAGCATTTATCTTATGCAATTTTTCTTTTACTTGCTCTGAAGAAATTACGTTGTCATCTTGAATTAAATCTTTAATAAAATCATTTGTCTCTCTTATCTTCTTGAGAAATATTCCATTATTTTTTTCGTGATCCTTTATCTTTTCAAAATCTTCTATTTTACGATAGTTTGTCTTAAAACAATTACTTTTAAAATCCCAATCCACTTTCTTACAGTAAAGGTCTGTTTTTATGTATAGAGATTTCCTATCTTCTATCACACGGATAAAAATTAGTGACTCACCATACTTATTTGTCTGGTAATGCCCAAAAACTATTTTTGCTAATCCCATAGCTTATATTTTGAGGGTTGTTTAAATATATTCTACTAAAACAAAGTAACAAATTCTGAATAAAAAAAGCAAAAATTATTGGTTAAATCTTTTTTTGAGATACTGTCCTTCCTGGAGATGTTCTCTACCGCATACCACTGCCTAAATTCCTGGGCCAGGTCGTAGGCCGTTTCTGTCCCATGGGTATTTTTTTACTTGTCCTTTACCAAAGGTAGCCGATATTCTTTAGCACCTCAAAAAAAGACTTAACCATATTCATATTAACATTAATTTGTTTTACATTAAAGTATCGGACTGTGTAATGGTAACATTAAGCGTAACACCTCCTCCATTTAATGTTAAAATCCCAGATCTTGTTCCTTTATATGCCTTAGCACAGGTAACCATTACTGTTGCATTACCACTACCCGAAGTTGGGCTAATAGTGCACCAAGATACATTGCTGGAGATTGTCCATGCAGTATTTGATGATACAATCAAATTAATTGACCCTCCAGATAAACTTATTCCAAGTGGACTATTGTCAACATTGATATAAAGTGCCTCAAATTCTACCGATATGGTTTTATTCGATGTAACATCTAGAAACGAGTAGGTTGTAACTGCACCAACCGAAACGCCATTAACCTTTACATCTTTTACTTTATAACCATCGTATGGAGTAATATTGTAGGTTAGGTCATTGCCGTAAAATACGGTGGAATTTCCGCTTGGGGTAACAAAACCTCCAGTTCCTTTAATTACTGTAAGGAAAATAGTGTACGAATTTAATGTCCATTTAGCGTATAGAGTGATGTTTGAGGTTACTGCATTCGTAGTAAAATTCCATACATTCGTACATGCTGCTTCTTTATACCAACCACCAAATGTATAGCCAGTACGGGTTGGAGCGGTGGGTGCTGCAATTGTTGTGCTGTAGTTGGTGCTAACCGATGATACTGCGCTACCGCCCTGCGAGTTGAAGGTTACGGTGTAGGTATTTATCGTCCACTTCGCGTACAGCGTCACCGTTCCCGTGGAGGTGGTGCTGATTGCCGCTACGGCCGTGTTGAACGTTGGCTCCTTGTACCAACCCCCGAACGCGTAGCCTGTTCGGGTGGGGCTGCTCAGCGTTACGCCCACGCCGTAGGTGTAGGTGGCGGGGTTGCTGCCGCTGTTGGTTCCCCCGTTTAGGTTGTAGGTGATTGCGTAGGTGTTGGCCGTCCACTTCGCGTACAGCGTCACCGTTCCTGTGGAGGTGGCGCTGATTGCCGCTACGGCCGTGTTGAACGTTGACTCCTTGTACCAACCCCCGAACGTGTAGCCTGTTCGGGTGGGGCTGCTCAGCGTTACGCCCACGCCGTAGGTGTAGGTGGCGGGGTTGCTGCCGCTGTTGGTTCCCCCGTTCAGGTTGTAGGTGATTGCGTAGGTGTTGGCCGTCCACTTCGCGTACAGCGTCACCGTTCCTGTGGAGGTGGTGCTGATTGCCGTTATAGCCGTGGTGAATGTTGATTCCCTGTACCAACCCCCGAACGCGTAGCCTGTTCGGGTGGGGCTGCTCAGCGTTACGCCCACGCCGTAGGTGTAGGTGGCGGGGTTGCTGCCGCTGTTGGTTCCCCCGTTCAGGTTGTAGACGATTGCGTAGGTGTTGGCAGTCCACTTCGCGTATAGCGTGGTGTTGGCAATCACCTTATCGGTGCTGAAGTTCCACGCATTGGTGCAGGCCGACTCCTTGTACCAACCCACAAAGGTGTAGCCTGTACGGGTTGGCGCTGTAGGCGTTGATATTGTTGTGTTGTAGTTAGTGCTAACCGATGATACTGCGCTACCGCCCTGGGTGTTAAACTCTACCTGACACCACCCGAACACATCGTCCATTACCTTCTGGCCTGCGTAGTGGTAGTCGTATTGCTTCAGGATGTTGCCCTCGTGGTCGCGCACCTTGCTGAGCCGGCCCAGCCCATCGTAAACGTAAAAGGTAGGAATGCTGTTTGCATCACTATGACTTGTAATTCCTATACCTGGTTTATACGTAAAGGTTTCCATTTGTGATTCTTCGGGATAAAATCGAATATCATCATAATATAGGTCAGCCCCTGAACTTTCGTGACCATATAAGTATATTCGTACAACAGTACAAGGGTTTGGGTCTGCTTCTGATGCTGTAACTTTTAATTCAAGATATTCCCATTCTCCAGAGCCTTCCTTCATCAATGTGTGACTTTTGTTATTCGATGCGTCGTACAAATTAACAAAAGCATATTTGCCTGGCAGTGCCTTATACCAACAACTTAATACATAAGTTTTCCCTGGTGTTACATTCAACAAGTCTTTAGAAGAAACTCCACTCCAAGCTGTTGTAGTACCAGAAAATTTCAAACAATTATTTCCAGTCCAAGAGTTGTTGTGAGTCAAATCTTTATTACCTGATCCTGAACTGTTCCATCGATCATATAGGACAATGTCCTCAAAACTTTCGTAAAAAACGCTGCTTAAACTTGCATTAGTAATTTTTGCGACAGGGTATTCATTATTATACCCCCACAAGTAAGAAATTCTTATACCGTCTTTTTTAGATAATTCAGTAGGAAATTCTCTACTATTGTATGAATGATACACAACGTTGTCTTCTAATTCATTATTCCCGAAAGAATTCATAATACTCCTAACTAGACCTAATGAATTATACAAACTCCTTTCGGTTGATATCTTAACTGAATCCAACATAGAATTCTTATTAAATAAATAATTCTCCTTTTGAACCGGACTTGAAATAATATTCCGATAATAAAGATTAGAGTAACAATTCAAATCTGTGGAGTTTAAGTTATTGAGATTTAATCCATGGCTTGGATACTTAAAGTATGTCTTATATAATTCATCACTATTAGAATTTGTATTTGTTATCAGTGATGGTAAGCCAATATATGTGTCGTAATCATAAGTTTTTATTGAAGTAATTTTCTGTATATTAGTTTGAAAATAATCTATTGGTGCAAGAGTTGTATATTCTGTTGTAATGACAGAATCCACTTGCAAAGTCTTAGAATAAAGATTGTATAATCCAAGGTATAATCCTGTTATAGTAGATATATTAGATTCTGTTCCACAAACATTATACATCCTCTTTAGTATGTAGTTCTTTAATAACATCCATTTTTTACCTTCGTATTTGTATTCAATGCTCTTCACAAAGTATAATTTGTCATTTTCTTTTTTTATAACATTTTCTTGTACCAACAATGGATTGTACATATCCAAGTTGTCCCGTTCTATTTCAAAATTACGAGAATCTTCTTCAAATCCGACTTGAAGGCGAGGATATACTGGATCAGTAATCAGAAAACTTTTTTGAATTCCTCCATTTTCAAAATCATCTCCTCCATAACTTATGGTTACATCTTTATATAGCCATGCACAATCGTTTGTTGGGAAGATTGGGTTTATTGTATTAGACTGTAAACATGTAAGATAATAAGTAGTAGAAACAGGAAATGAAGGAAGATCATAAGGAAGTAGAAGTATAGTTGGTAATTCATGAACACAACAAATCACAACCTGCCTATTTTTTATATACGATCCCCAATTTGTTCCTAATGTAGGATCTTCAAATTTAGCATTAATATTGGATGCTTTTTTATAATAATATCTTGTAATTACAGGTTCTGCATCGGGACTTGACTTATCATAGGTTCTTTTAATTCTAATTCCTAACCCTTCACCATTAGTATATCCTTTAATAAAAGAGAAATTAGCATTTACAGTTACTGTTGCATTATGAATTTCTGATTCAGGGTTAGGTATAAGTTCTAATAAAATTTCATAGACATTTCCTTTAAAAGCATCGAATTCAAAAATTCTATCATACTCATAAATATCGGGAGCTAACACAAAATTTTTCTCTGTAAATGTATTATTAGATTTATTTGTAAACTTGACCAATACTTTATAGTGATTATTTAATTGTCCTTCCGCTTGAACATTAATATTTAATTTAATTATTTGATCACAAGTAATTCCCATATTACCCGCATCATCTTCAAGTGAACGAAGCAAATGTGAGTCTTTCAGTTTTGTGTTAGGGTCTAAATTGTCATTCTGAAAATAAACATTTAATGGTATTATTTCCTGATCTAACACCTTTGTAGGTGGAGCTTCATATTCAAAATGAGTGAATCCTCCTGTTGGATAGTGAATTGTACTTAGTGTACCCTTACTAGAATAATTAAAGTCAGGCTCTCGATCTGCTAAAACATCATTTAACGACGAAAAATAAAAATTGTAATTCTTAGGTAAGAAGGTGACATTATTCTTATTATTGTAATAGCCTAAATGATCCTGATCAAAAGAGAATCTATCAGGTAATCCTAAAGGATCGTTATAATCAAACTTATATTCAATTTTTTGTTCACCCCTTACTTCTTCCCCTTTAATTGTAATATTTGAGAGGAAAAACCTTTGTGTATTACGAATATACTCAAAATAAAAGCCTTTAAATAGGATATTATTGTAAAACACTTCAATATTCTTTAAAACTCTTTGATATTGTTCCCCATAATTAGATGGATCTGATTCGAATTTAATTTCAAAACTTGAACTATTGGACCAGATTCTAGTCAAAAACTTAGATCCATATATCTTTGCGTCAAGATTATTTATGTGCCGATAATCAAAATTGTCTGTTGGACAATCAAAATTGTCTGTTGGACATGAGCATAAACGATTATCTTTAACTATTTTTACAATTTCTTGATATTTAGAATAAATTACATAATAAGGATCGCTATAAGACAAATAATCAAAACAGATTGATTCTCCATTTGGATGAATAATCATCTTTAAATAATAAGCAGTAACTGCAGAAAATGAGTTTCCCGAAAAAGGACTCATTCTAGTTCTCTCAATTGCATCCTCTCCCCCAAAAATGAACTTAACCCCATCGTTTGTAATAATGGTAAATTCCAAAATCTCGTAGCCACTACTTGAAGAAATCAGAATTTTGTATTCGTTATCGTATCTAGAAACAACCGGCGTTAATGTTGTATCTAAAAAGAAACTACCCGAATAACCTGCAAAGTTGAATTGGAAAATATCTGCTTGAGTATCATACATGTTACTTGATTCAATAAAATTTAATTGTTGAACAGTTGGACTATTATTGGATAGATCTGTGAGATCCAGTTCATCAATAAAAACCCTTTTGTTTTGAAATTTTGCTGTTTCATCAGGTCGACCTTTTACAACCCTTGAAATAACTCCACCAGCAGAAAGAGTCCAATTTATACCAGTCCAAGTTGATATTTGGTCAACTTTAACTCCATTGCCCAAATAATTTAAATTAATGGGAAGATTCATTTTCCCAACTTTATAATCATAAATTGGGATAACAGGAGTTATTCTTCCAGTTGACTCATTCACTGGCACATTCCCAAATTTAGTAAACTGAAAAGCAGTTGGAGATGGTAAAGTGAATTCATTAACCGCTCCTTGCTCTTGCGCATTAATAGTATTAAACAATAAAATTGTTAAAACCAATAAGAAAGTTTTTTTCATCTTACATCATATTTTAAGGTAAAAGTAATTGAATTTTTTTGCCCAATAATTTTACAAAATATGTTATTAAACATATCGGTTTGCGCAACCCCGATTTTGCACAGAAAAATTTACGAGAAAGATGTACTAAGTTGAAACAGCGGCAAGTACATCGCAATAAGTATTACCCCAACCAGCAAACCAACCAGTATTATCAACAGTGGCTCAAGCAGGTTGCTCAGAATGCTCATGCTATTCTCTACAATCTCGTTGTACTGGGTGCTAAGCTCGTTGAAAACCTCATCCATCTTGTTCACCTCCTCGGCCACCTTCACCAAGGCAACCATTTTCCGATCGAAGATCGGGTATTTCTCCATGGTTTGGTAGAGGTACTGCCCCTTGAGTATTCCCTCCTTAATTTGAACCATAGCCAACTCGTAGGGGTAAAAACCAATCATCTTTTCAACCAGTTCTATTGCCCGCAACATGGGAACTTTAGCCGATATAAGTAACGCCATGGAATGGCAAAAACGCGCTGTATATACCTTCTGGGTTATCGATCCAAAAATAGGCATCTTAAGGAGTATCATCGATGAGTATTTTCTGTATAGCGGCTGCTTCCTATATGCTATAATTAAGGCCACAACTCCACCAATTGCCAGTAGTATCAGCAAAAAGTAGTTTGTAAAAAATTCGGACATGGCAATAACCGACTTTGTAATTCCGGGCAACTCTCCCTGGAAGCGTTTGAAAACCTCGGTAAATATTGGAACCACAAAGTTCATCATAAATCCAACCGCTGCAAAAGCTGTAATTATGACTATTATTGGGTAGCTCAATGCATTCATCACCTGACGGCGTTGCTTTAACTTACGCTTATAGAAGGTTGAGAGTTGGGTTAAAACCATTTCCAACTTTCCAGTTTCCTCCCCAATTCTTATGCTGTAAAACTCGTAGGGAGAGAATCCCTGAACCAATTCCAACGACTCTGAGAAACTTTTACCCGAAATCAAGAGGTTTTTGACCTGAGTAATAACATTCTTCTCCTTGTTCTTACTGAGTTCCTCCAGTAAAATATCCAGCGCTTTACCGACATCGACTCCAGAGTTTAACAATAGCGACAGTTCACTATAGAAAGACTCCTTGCTCTTATCGCCAAAACCCTTTGAAAACGATATATCCTTTTTCAGGAATGAAAGGAACCCGGCAGATTCTTGCTCCTTCTTTGGTTTTCTGCTCTTTATTCTAGAAATATCAATTGCCATCTTCAAATATTAAATTTACCAGGAACCTTCCTCGAATTGGTTTGTATGCATGAAATTTTATAGGTTTTCCATTTACATTGAACTCAATAAACAAACCATTCACTAAGTCTGATTGGCCCTGGTATGAAAGCTCCATTGCGTTAGATTTTATGCCATACTTTACCCTTGCGTTGCTATTTTCCCTTACCACGGAATCGACATAAAAGGTATACGTATTATACTCCCGGTCGTTAGCAAGATTTAGGGTTCTTCCTGAAATATTAATTAGTACAGCTTTGCTTAAATCCTGCTGCAGCTGGGTAGTAAGATCAACGTAGCTGTAATACAAATCTGAATCGTTCTGGAACTTTCCAATTCCCTTAACTACATTGGTCCAGAGCAGAATTCCGATAGATATAATGGTAACGAGCAACACCATCGAAACCATTAGCTCAACTATGGTAAACGCTGGAATTTTACTACTTAAATCAATTTTAAAAATCCTTTTCATCCTTTAAACCATAACCATTCAAGCGAACCAGCTGTTGCTTACGGGCTATTTGTGGGCCATTTGTATAGAAAGCGGTTACGCTGAAATCTATCAATTTTTCGCTATGCTCCGATACCTCAGACTTACGAACTACATAGAAACTCTTAAAATCATAGGTTTTGTCGCCATACTCCTCCTCTAGGAGCGATAAATTATAAATGCCATTTACCTCGTTAAATGCCCGAACCTTTAACCCAACATTGCTCCTGCGGTTAATATTGTTGATTACTAAAAAAACTATGGTTGTTATTGTAGCTAAAAGCGCCAATGCCACAACAGCTTCAACAAGTGTAGATGCCCCAAGTCTTTTTTTCCATAAACTTAAAGTATTTTTTCCCCCCATCTTTTTGGTGTTTTGAAATGAATTAAAACGATCTCTTTAGAGTTATTGGACATCTACTTAAAATTAAAATATAAATACTAGTAAACCCAATCAATAAATCGCATCTCGGGATACTTCAAAATAAAAGGCATGCAGGCGAAGTTTAATGGGAGTTCCTCCGAGTTTATGGTAGCATTAAATAGATAATTCTCATAGTACGCATAGTTGGTTTTAAGTGTAAATAAATCTACAATCATCGAACCAATCACAACTCCCTTATGCAAGACCTTACCTGGACAGTATACCTGCCCCCTAATAGTAGCACCATGTTCAATGGTCAGATCAGGGGGGTAAGTTGCGTTAGAAAGTTCGTTCCATATCCAGACAACTCCAGTTACCTGAGAGTTTGCCCTTAACATGATTGAAATTGTTGCAGGATTCATGCTCACCACGCATAGGTTTGTTGGATAATCCAGTTTTACATCCTCCTCCACAATAATTGTATCAGAGGCAAATAGCTGAGCATGTCCCACAAACCCTTTCTTCACAATTATTTTGCGGGCTGCAACTATTACATTTTGAAGTTCTAATGAGGATTCAAGTTCTATAATTGAATACGAGTGTAAAACCACTTTCCCCGATACGCTTACATTTGATATTTTCCAAATTGAATCGATAGCATTAATAATAAGCAAACTATCGTAAAAAGAGTTGTACAACTCTTTTTTACCTATCAGGTAGTCTCCCTGCTTGTTAATTCCAACATATTCTGCTTCAATTATTTTTTTTGAGTTATTTATCATAAAATCGGGAGGTGATGGTATCTGGGCGCTACTCTCAAAAATGTAATCGTCCCGTTTTTCTAATGTTCCGCTGAACAAAATTCCTTCAATTCTCGATGTTCTAAAGCCCAACTTGGGCAGATAGCATCGCCCGCTTACTACGCTATTACCACAAACCGACAGGTATCGATTCTTATCGGTCATGTATAGTGCAAAAGGTTTTTCGGAACCATAGGCATTTCCAAAAAGCGCAATTTTAGTTTTTGAGAGTTCCTTATACTTAGTTTCAAACCTGATTAACCGGTATACTCCCCAAAACTCACTACTTACCTTTACATTCGAAGGATTATCCTTGAAAATATCAATACTAGCAGTGGACCCGTCGCTAACCATTTCGGGATTTACCTGATACAACTCTATGGCCGACTCTATATTTGAATCCAACTGGCTAATGCCAACCTGTCTTACAAATAGTATATTTTTGTAGTGAACAAAAAGGATATAGTTGGTTAGCAGAACGGTCAGCAAAAAGAGTAGAAAAATTACATAGTAGAGCGCACCTGCCCTTAATTTTCTCTGTATTTTTCTGCCCTTTAACATTGATACGGTCTAATATCTCTCTTTTCCTAAAATTCTTTTATACCAAGGCCTCTTTGTAGCGGTTGAATCAGCCAAATTATCATTGGATTCGGCAATCTCATTACTTTTTTCAACCTGTATAAGCGAGCCATCCTGGTTATACTCAACCGGGAAGCCTTTAAGGATTCCATTTTTCCATGTCTCAACTTTTTTTATATTTCCGTTGGAGTACCAGTACTTCCACACTCCATCCATCAATCCGTTGGAAAATGATCCCTGAACCACTAGCAGGTTTTCCCTTGATAGAACCCTGTAGTTACCATTCAATAAATTCCCATTATAGCCACCAACGTTGGAACTAATTTTATCGGTGTAGTACCAGTAGTACCTCAGGTTATCCTTTGGATTTACCCTTGCTGGTTTTATTAAAAACTGAGCAAATATTCTGGTGCTATCTGTATTAATTGTAATTTCTCTTGAGGTAGGATAAATATTACTGGGCATTTGAGTGCAACCAATAAAAATAACACCCACTATTAATAATACATATTGATATCGCATGTTCTATTTCTCCTTTTTTATTGAAAACGATTTAACCATACTGCTATTTCGTAAAAGGATTGAATCCTTATAGATATTCAGAACTTTAATATTTTTAATGGAATCCTGCTCTTTAATTAGAAAATCGGATTTATCAATCTTCAGCAAGCCTACTTTTCGACTTTTGTCAGACGACTCTACAATTCCCCCATATGAAATCTCAGGCCAGTTCACCTGAATAGTAGTAGGTTGATAGTTTTCCTGATAATCGTTGTAAGGCTGAACCGATCTATTTTTATTCTCACTCAACTTTATACTCTTCAGAAAGGGATCGGAATAGGATGCATCTATCGTGAATCTATCCTGTGAAATTTTAATTCCGGCACTCTTAATTGGGTTTATTTCCGTGATTTCCACACTATCACCATTCTTAAAGTACGATAGTATTTTAACGGCGATAAGCCCCCAAACAATCAGTACCAGGATTCCTAAAATAATGTTTTTTCCCTTAGCTTTTGCCATTTTACTGTATAGTAAAGATAAATGTATCGCTAAATTCACTCTTGTTCCCAGCCTTGTCTATTGTTTTAACTCTCCAGTAAACCTTGCCGGTATAATCGGTTGTTAACTTATAACTTTTAGTCGTACTTTTCTCAAAAAACAACTTAGAGCTTGAGGAAAATGTACTTTCCTTTGCAATGTAAATGCTATCGTAAACAGTTGTGGCGTCCGTTGAGGAGTAATCCCAGGTTAAATCCACCGGAACGGTTGTTACAGTTGAATTATTGGTTGGTGTTTTCAGTACAGGTTTTTCGGGTGCAGTTAAATCAATAATGAAAGTGTTGTTTTGAACTTTGGATTGCGAATTATCATTATACCCTCGAACACCCCATACATACGTACCCTCCGCTAGTGTTTTAGTGATAGTATCCTTTGTGGTAAATTCCATAGGAAATGCCAAACTTCCATCCCAAGTATTCTTCTTTACTATTAATGCGTAATTCGTAGCATTTGGCAACTTGTACCATTGAAATTTAATTGAAGTTACACCAAACACATCCTGATCCGAAGGAGATTTCAACAGCACTTCTTGATCTGATAAATCTGGCACATTCTCTATGGTTAGATTTCTCGTAAACCACTGTGTTTCAGATGCGCTATTGATTGCTTTTACTCTCCACTGATACCTGCTTGGATTAAGAGTAATTTCAAACTTATTGCTTGTTAGCAAGGTATCCAATGGAATGGATAGTATTGTATCAAAGTTTGTTGAGACTATTTGTAACCTGTAGTTTGCCGCTTCGTCCAGTTCATTCCACCAAAATGTCAGAGTGGTTTTGGTTGTAACCAAATTATCGACCGGAGCAATAACCTCAATAGCTGAATCGGATATATCCTCATCAATAAACTCATCGCACGAGGCAAGGATTAGCAATGCTAATAGAAGTAGATAATTAATTTTACTCATGGGTTACCTCTTTTATATCTTGTATGAATAACGTCATCAATAGCTGTGAAGTGCCGGTTGTATTTTGCTTCGAAATCGAAAAATCAACCGATTTAATTACACCTGGATAGTGCTTGGTTTCTAGTTCGAATAGCAAATTCAACAAATCAATATAGCCACCTGCTACAACAGCTTTATATGTTAATACTCTATAATCATTATCGGAGTATTCATGTGGCGCTGGGAAACTAACTATATTTAAACTATGTGCGTTGCTATAACCTGAGATTCCTTCAAGTAGCTGCTCCTGAGTGTAGTTTCCAATATAGCTATCGGAACCAACCAAGGAATCAATCTTTTTGAGCTCCTTTTCATAGAAAAGAATACTTGCAGTTGCATCGCTCACGCTCTCGGTTTTTTCCTTTATTTCGTTATACTGCTTTTTTATTTTGAGTGTCTCCTTTATTGAAAAAATATAAATAAACCAAAGAATGACAAACCCTCCAACTAGAAGGTAAATAAACTTTTGCCTGTATGTTGAATTCTTAAACATTACTTAATCTCAAGTATTATCTCAAAATAAATTGGTTTATCAGGCTGTTCCTGCCCAAACTGATTAATATAAATATCCTGCAGCCAATTCTCTAGTTTCAGATTATCTTTCCAGATGTTGAAATAGCGACTGTTAGAACAATTTCCTGCCACTATAATTCTATTCTCATCGTACATTATTGGTTTATCGCTTCGAACCTTATCATCAACAGGGAAAATTTGAATGGATGTCAGCTGTACAGAATCCGGAACTAACCGGGCAATTCTATCGGAGTAGTAGGAGAACCTGGATGATGTTAACAGCCCAGATCGCTCAATAAACTTTCTCTTTTTCGTGTATAGATCTTTAAGCTCATCATTCCGGCTAAGCAGCGATTGGTGTTGCTGGAGCATATTGTTGGCCGCCTCGAACTTATCGTTGTAGTTCGAAAACACCATAAAGTTTACCAAAAGTATTGTAAAAATGGCGATGAGTATAGACCATCCCGCTAGCCATATAGCCCTTTTAAAAATAAAATCATCTTGATACTTTGAGGAAACTTTTATTTCATCAACACCTATATTGGCAAGATAGCTTACAGAAAGCGCATAGGCTGGGAATAGACACGCCCTTATGCTTTCCCCATTTACAAAAGTAAAATCTAAATCTTTGTAAGCACTTTGCGAATAGGTAATTTGATCCACTGTTCCATTAATCTCCCATAATTCGCTACGAAATTTAAGCCCATCATCAAATAGAAACTTAGTGTACGAAAGAACAAATGGGCCTAAATATACCATTGCTGGTATAACATCGATCCTGAGAAAAGAGCTAATTAAGCTCTCAAGATTCTCCCTTCGTATTACGCTGAGGAAATGTCCATTGCCGCATTCCGACTGTTGAATATAAAAGTCATCCTTACTGGCATTGGGTAAAACAAGGTCTAGAGGGTTTGCACCAATGTCTTCGGTAATATATCTGTGAATTACATTTTTGCCATCAACGCATAGCACAACCGGAGTATTCTTCTTCAGGTACTTTTTAATGTCATCAAAGGAGCTAAGCTCAACGGCCTGGCTCTCGATTGATATTTTTCCGAGTCGTTTAACTGTCTTTATTAAATGCAACGCAAACTTATCGGCACTATGAAATGTAACCTGAATCCCAATTGCTGAGGAACCTCTAATAAATCCAATATTTTTAATTCTATCGAGCATTATCCGATTATTGTGGGTCGAATAAATATATTAAGCTTTGTATCCGATTTTTCCTTAGTTCTACTGCTGAAAAACCATTTAATGATAGGGATTCTTTGAAGTATGGGTATTCCACTCGATGATTCTCTCGTGCTTTTCTCCTCCAAACCACCCAACAGAACCATATCCTGATTTTTAACCCTAATTTTTGAAGAAAAATCTCTAGAAACAAGACCTGGGGGAGCATACTCACTAATTCGTTCCGTAAAATCGGACTGGGTGACCTGAACGTTCAGGGTTATCTGATCATCGCCCGAAACGAATGGCTTTATAACAACCTCGAGTTTAGCTTCCACATTTGAGTAATTCGTTGTCTCAGAAACCACCTGTGTTTGACCAGCCACAACATTGCTTTGTTTAACCAAGTAGTACTCCGTTTCTCCAATGTTAATTTTAGCCTCATTACCATTCAGCGTGGATAGAATAGGTGTTGAACGAATCTTTAAAGCCCCCAGACTCTCCAAAGCCTTTATGTTTAGGTAGAAATCATCGCTCACTTTACCCAGATTGGCCAAGCCAACCCCCTCTATTAAGTTGTTGATTCCCTTTGTACTTAGTTGAAGATCAATTCCTGGAAAAATAGATCCAGTTGTTTTTGTCGGTACATCACCCAAACCAGCCTTTATGCCTGTTTCAAGCGTTGTGGTGGACTGAATATCCACAATTATAACCTCAATCATTATCACAGGGATCAACTTGTCTATCTGGTAGCAAAAATCCTCAAAAACCTTTATCTTTTCATTGCTTCCGCTGGCCAGAATACTGTTTAAGTCAGGGAATTCTTTAAGTGATAAATCCTGCGTAAACTCTTTGGGAATTACAGATAGCAGGCTATCAACCGGTCGGTAGTTAAATTTTATTATCCTATTAGATTTAAACTCGCTTAACTTTCTGTCACCTATAATGTAGATATTACCATCCTTTACGTAGGTTATGTCCTTTCCAGTAAACATCCCTTTCAAAAGATCATCGTACTCTACGTTTTGCAGCGATAGGGTAATATTGTCTTTTAGATCAGTGCTTATAAAGTAGTTTACCCCGCACTGTTTCGAGGCCTCCTTTACTATTTCGAACATAGGGGCATCAATGGCATTGATAGAAATTCTGCTACCCGATGTCTTTGCAATATTCAGATCGTAGGAATCTTGCTCGCCTCCTCTGTTTCGCCGACTCGATTGCCGGACTTGATCGCGGTTAGTGCCGTAAGAATCATAAGATTGTTGACCCTGATTTACAGGTTGTTTAGGTAGGATATCTTTTATAAAAAAACTACCATCATCACTAACCTCAACATCCAGATTGTTCGCCTTAACTAGGTTTTCAATGGCACTCCTAAAGGGTAGGTTTTGCACATATATGTTTATCAGTTTATCTTTGGTATCGGGCTGATTAATAACATTTTTACCCGTTTCCTGGGTAATCTGCCGGGTAACAATCGAAAGCGGAATATTCTGAAAATCAATGGTAAGTAAATCCTCACCTCCTTTGTAGTCCACAACCCCTTTTAATGGGCGCTGAGCAGCCTGTGGTCGGTACAAATCAATGATGTTCCCAACAGCAGTAATCTCCAACTTATACTGCTTACATAGAAAAATTAACAGATCGGCAACCCTTACCTTGGTAAAATTATTAATCACAACAAAGTCCAAATCGGTGGCAACGTTTATGTTCAAACCAGAAAGGTTGGCTACAGCTCTAACAAACTCCTGAATGGAAACATTAGTTACCGTTATATCGATGGTTCTATTTAGCGCATCAATGCTTTTGGATAATTCCTCTATACGATAGGCTATATCTGTTGAGTCGACCGTAGATTGTATCAACGTGTCGGAGATTGCTCTACATTCGGCCTTCAACCTTGTTGAAATGCAGAGCAAAGAGCAAAGAAACACTATTACTCCTAAAAATTTTTGCATGGTATATTTTGTTCTATTCATTTTTTAATTTACTGTAAATCGATGAGCATTGGGTATATCTCATCCAGCGAGGTTTCACCCGTCGTTAGCATCTCCAGAGCAGCTTGTCCCAATGTTTTAAAATTTGTTTTCGATTGAATTTCCTCTATATTTTGCTTCCTTACCATCAATCGAATCTCATCATCCACCTCAACCATCTCGTAAATAGCCCTACGTCCTTTGTATCCTGTAAAGTAGCAACTGTTACAGCCTACAGGAATATACTGGGTATCGGGAAGCGTAATGGATTTATCAATCAATGGAAACTCCTCCGGGTGTAAGGGCTTTTTTGTTTTGCACTCAGGGCAAAGTTTACGAACCAAACGTTGAGCAACACTAAGATTCAATGTGCTGGCTAGTAGATACGATGGAATTCCCATATCCTGCAAACGCAATATTGTTCCTACCGCAGAGTTGGTGTGAATGGTTGAAAGCACTAAGTGTCCGGTAAGTGCTGCACGTATTGCCATTTGTGCGGTTTCCACATCGCGAATCTCGCCCAACATGATAATATCTGGATCCTGACGTAGAAAAGTACGCAATGCGCTGGCAAAAGTAAGTCCAATTTCCTCCTTTAGCTGTACCTGATTTATACCCTCCAACGTGTACTCAATAGGATCTTCAATGGTTAAAACGTTACTGGTTTCCTTGTTGAGTATCTTCAGCGTTGCGTAAAGCGTGGTGGTTTTACCCGAACCGGTAGGCCCGCTTATCAGAATAATACCGTGAGGTTTAAGAATGGTATTTCGGTAAACAGCCAGCTGTTCCTTCGAGAATCCAAGTGCCTCCAGATCAATCTGAGTGGTATCCTTGCTAAGCAAACGTAACACAACCTTCTCTCCATGGAGCGTAGGTAGAACCGATACTCGAATATCGAAATTACTCCACTCGTCGGTATAGAAAATACGGCCATCCTGTGGCAAGCGTTTTTCGGCAATATCGAGGTTTGCCTTAATCTTTATTTTATTGATAAGCGATGGGTAAACATCCTTGGGTACCACAAAGCGTTCAATCAACTTACCATCTATCCTCATTCTAACCCGGCAGCGCTCCTCGTAGGTTTCAATATGAATATCGGAACATTCTATGCGGTGTGCCTCCTGTATAAGGTTCATCAAAAAATCGTCTTGTTTGCTGAAAAGAAACCCTGATGTTTGATTTTGCTTGCCTTTCCTGTAATACTTGGCAAGTAAAGTGTTAAGATCATCACCCTCAATAAACTTAAAGGTGATTTCCTTGCCGTAAAGCAAACGCAACTCATCGGCAATGCCTGTTCCCCTATCCGAGGTGGTATAAACCTCCATAAGGCTATCGGTAACATGCAGTGGAACTATATGGTAATGCCACGCCTGATCGATAGAGATTGACTGAATTACTTCAACTGGTATTTGCTCCTGCACTGCCATCTATTGAATAATTAAACTATTTGCCCATAAACTAAAATTCACCCCACACCACTCACAAACGATGTACAGACCAAATACCAACGCCATAGATCCGGCTAAGGGAATCGTAATGCTTTTCTTTTTTGCCGCCATTACTGTTCCAAAAATTATAAGAGCTGAGAGGTAGCAGAGTAGCACGTAAAAAACATAGATTATTGGGTCAAGGTAAAAAACTGGAATAATCCAGAACGCAACATCACCTAGGCCAATGTAATCCTTAAAGATATTCTTTATTTGTTTCCCCTTTAATAGCAGGTAAAGCGATATAAAGGCTACCTGAACCATAACAAAAGCAAGGTTAAGAATTATGTTTATTAGATTTAACCTCGACTCTATGTGCGAGAGTGCCAAAACGCCAAGAAGCGCAGCTGCAATCCAAAGGATTGAAATTGAGCGATGCCTAATATCCTCGTAGAAAAGTATGGCCATCAGAAGAATAACAAGAATTTTTAACATGGGGTGAATCATGATTAGTCGCGTGTTACCTCCTTAATCTTCTTGTCCTGATCTATCTCCCAAACGTTGAAAACACCATCTCTATCGAAATCGACCACAGCTGTGGCCCGTGCCACAAAGTAGTTTAATCCGGCCTGAACCACCTCAATACGGTAGTTGGCAGTTCCACCCTCGGTAACCAGCTTGCTTTGCTCAAAACCAATCTCCTCTAAATTGGTGGTGTAGGTAGAGTACATATAGAAGTAGTTCTGCTCCAAACCGTGCAGAAATCCCAACTGAACCTGAGCCTCTGCACTCTTAGCCCTCGATATTAATGGCATAAGCCTTGGTAGTGCCATAAGCACCAGTATTCCAATTATCACAAGCACCACCATCAACTCGTTTAGAGTAAATGCTTTTAACCTAAAATTACGTGTAACCTTTTTGTTCATTACCTTATACTGAAATTGTAGATTTTCAATAGCAATGCGAAATTATAAATAAAAATGGAAATGATCATACAAAAAGGTTTGATTTTTAGTGAAATAAAGAATTAACCACGAACGGTTTTGGTTACAAAGGTTTTTAGGTTTTTCCTATTCACCCCTTTGTCGCTTGCTGGCAGGGAGGAACTGAACTAAGATTAAAATCGCAGGCACAGCCTGCTAAAAATAGAACGACGGCGGTAGAACCGCCGCCGAACGCGATTCGTTCATTACTTTTTATAGCCTCAGCCTAACAGGGAACCCAAAAAAGTGGGTTCTTCGTGTTGTCTTCTTCTATCCACTTTATTCTTCGTGGTACACGTCTAATATCTTGCCA
>JAGOIH010000134.1 GCA_017995755.1 Sedimentibacter sp.
AAAGACAGATGTTAATAACATAAACACCATACAAATAGACCCGTCATCGGTTGAAAAAACCAGAAAAGTCCAGGTAATGAAAAAGGCTTATGATACGGCATTTAATTATGACGATCTGATTACACAGGTTTCTGTGAATTATACAGATTACATACAAAATATTATGGTGGCAAATTCACAAGGCTTGTGGAAGGAAGATACAAGAGTCCGTTCAAGGCTGGGAATCTCATCAGTAGCAAGCAAAAATGGAGAAATGCAGTCAGGATTTTACGCACCGGGCGCAAGCAAGGGCTACGAATTTTTTGAAAATCTTGATATAGACTATTATGCCAGGGAAGCTTCAAGAATTGCAGTAACAATGGTTAATGCCAAGTACAGCCCCAGCGGCAGAATGCCCGTAATTATTGATAACGGATTTGGAGGAGTTATTTTCCATGAAGCTTGCGGTCACGGATTGGAAGCAACAGCAGTAGCAAAAGGCCTTTCCGTATTCGCAGGAAAGGTTGGTCAGCAAATTGCATCACCCCTGGTTACAGCCATAGATGACGGCTCTATTCCAAATGAGTGGGGGTCATACAGCATAGATGACGAAGGAACACCATCACAGCGGAATGTGCTCATTGAAAATGGAATACTTAAAGGTTACATGATTGACATGTTGAATGCAAGAAGAATGAACATGGATATAACAGGTTCATCCAGACGTCAGTCTTACAGGTTCTCTCCAACATCCCGCATGTCAAATACATTTATAGATAATGGCAGTTCAAAGCCTGAAGAAATAATTGCATCCACAGAAAAAGGACTTTATGCAAAAAACATGGGAGGAGGCTCGGTTAACCCTGCTACCGGAGAATTTAACTTTGCAGTAATGGAAGGATACATAATCGAAAAGGGTAAAATAAAAGAGCCTGTTAGGGGCGCTACATTAATAGGAAAAGGTACGGAAGTACTGAATAAAATCGATATGGTGGGTAACAACCTGCTTCAAAGCCAGGGGATGTGCGGTTCTGTAAGCGGAAGCATACCGGCAAATGTAGGCCAGCCTATGATAAGGGTTTCAGAACTTACTGTAGGCGGAAGGGAAGGTGAATAACAGTGGAGATAAAATTTTTGATTGATAAGATATTTCAAAAAGGAAGAGAAACCGGTCTTAACGATATGGAAGTATATTATTCTGAAGGCAGCAGTCTTTCATTGAAGGTTTTTCAAAAAGACCTGGACGGTTACAGCTTGTCGGAAAGTGAAGGACTTTCATTAAGAGGAGTATACAAGGGGAAAATGGGATATTCATATACTGAAAAGGTAGATGAAACATCCATTGACCAGCTGGTAAAAGATGCAGCGGAAAATGCCCTCATAATAGATTCAGAGGATGAGGAGTATATATTTGAAGGCTCAAAGGAATATAAAAAGGTTGATTCCTTTAATCAGGCCCTGTCAAATGTAGGTGAGGAACAAAAAATTAATTTTGTTAAAAGTCTTGAGGAAGAAGCATTCAGGCTGGATAAAAGAATTGCATCTGTTGAGGTGTGCATATACGGCGACGGTTACGGGGAAACAATCATGTCCAATACCAAGGGACTTTTCCTCCGGGATAAAAGCAACATTGCATACACCTATATAGCTGTGGTTGCAAAAGACGGGGAAGATATAAAAACAGGCATGGCATACCGTACAGGGAATGACTTTAATGCATTCAATGCGCAGGATATTGCCAGGGAGGCCGTAGATGAAGCATTGGCACTGCTTGGAGCAAGGTCTGTAAAATCCGGGGATTACAATGTGATTATCAGAAATTCAGCTGCTGCAGACTTGATGGAAGCATTTACAGGAATTTTTTCAGCTGAGGCAGTCCAAAAGAATCTTTCATTATTAAAAGGAAAACTTAATGAAAAAATAGCAAGCGATAAATTCACATTAATAGACGACCCATATATGGAAGGGGGTCTTGCTTCCAAATCCTTTGACGGGGAAGGGGTTGCATGCAAATATAAAAAGGTTGTTGACAAGGGTGTTCTGAAAACCTATTTATATAATTTGAAAACTGCCAAAAAGGACGGGGTTGATACTACCGGAAATGCCAGCAAAGGGTCTTACAAATCATCAATAGGCATATCTCCTTCAAATTTCTTTGTGGAAAAAGGAGAGAGAACATTGGATGAAATGATTGCGGACATAGACAAGGGGATACTCATTACTGAGCTTCAAGGGCTTCATTCAGGATTGAATTCAGTATCAGGGGATTTTTCATTGGCAGCCTTGGGATTTTTAATCCAAGACGGGAAAATCTCAAGACCTGTGGAACAAATTACAATGGCAGGTAACTATTTTGACATGCTTAAAAATATCGAAGAAACAGGCTCTGATTTAAAATTCGGCATGCCGGGAGAAGCTTATATAGGCTCACCATCTTTAAGAATCAAGAAACTTTCAATTGCAGGGGAATAAGGATAATAAAAAAGACAATCCGCCATGGATTGTCTTTTTAGTTACTTGTTTATCATATACGGTTTCGCAGGGGAATGCATCAAATCTATTAGCTCCTTACGTCGCATAGATTTGGCATTCTGTGCGTTTGACCTACCATCAATTTCTTTCTCCCTCTGGTCGAAGAAATTGGGTTAGGTCATAATTAATCTACTCTTTCGCGTTCAGTAAATAATAGTGTGATGCAGTACAAACCTGCCAGTCCAACCAGCCCGTATACCAGCCTGCTGAATAAGACTGTCTGCCCGCCAAAAATAGCTGCTACCAAGTCAAACTGAAATAATGCAATCAGCCCCCAGTTTATAGCCCCGATAATTACTAATATCAATGCAAATTTATCCAATGATTTACTATCCTCCTCACATTATGAATAAAATATAGAGTTATTATTTCAAATTTTTTCAAGATTATACACAATTTCTAAAAAGGAAAGAAATCCGATAAATATTAACAAATATTTCTTAAATGAATATAATAAATTAAATCGTTATATTGTAATTAGGAGGTTATATATGGAGTGCAATAAACCTGCAAATATTGAAGAAGTAAAAGACGAAGTAAGCGCCGAAGCAAACGCACAGTGTGACTGTGTACGCGGTGACAGGGGAAGACGAGGGGATTCAATCAGAAGAGACAGGGTTTTAGATACAGGAGGAGCAGATTCTTCATTGTTGTTTTTCTTTTTGTTATTGGTTGTTATAGTGTGTCAAAGCGATTGTGACATTGAATTGGAAACTTTATTGTGGTTCTTCCTTTTACTGGTGGCATTATTTAACTTTTGCGATTGTTGAAACATACAAAAAAACCTGCTTGATAGTTTAAGCAGGTTTCATTTTTTATTTTTTTCATTATCTAATAACTCGATTTCAAGTTTGTCAAAATCAATTTCATCAATAAAATCTTCAGCATATAAGGTGACATATTTAAATTGAGTAAATTCCATGTCGTGTTTTTTCAACCATACAGGGATACTTACATCAAGTCTTTTGCATATTTCATCAAGGCATTTCTTTCTTTTCTCTTCATTCGAAATATTATCCTTGTTACTTACGGTAACAGAGTTAATAATTCTGTTGTTTTTAATTTTTTTTGCCCAAAGCTTATACATTCAGCTCTCCGCTTATGAGAATTTTGGAGACACTATAAAGTCCTTGAATAACAGTCCGGCATAATCAATTTTTGCACCTTTAAGTTCAAACTGGCTGTCTCCGGTAACTATTATATCAAACCCGTCAACCTTATACAATTTATCATTTTCAGATTGTTTCACCGAAACAATTTTATATTTAAAGCCTGCTCAACCTACCGGATACCGCATTATAGCTATGGGCATATCTTTTTCCTTCATCAAAAGCAACTTTTCTTTTGCCCTGGGGGTTATTTCAATATTCATGAATTCTCCTATCCTCTTGAAAAAGTTGGAGTTACATTAAATCCTTTCATAAAAAATGAAGTTGAATAATCAATTTCAGCACCCATTATGGCACCTTCCAAATCATCTGAAACAATTATATCAATACCTTCAGTATTATATATTTTTTCAATATCCTTTTGTTTCTCCGAAACAATGCCGAGTTTGGCACCGCATCAGGAATAGCCGGTTATCTTTAATTTAATAGGTTTACTTTCATTTTTCATTTCATTTAATTTTGTTTTTGCTTTTTCACTTAATGTAAAGACCATATATATTCCTCCGTTTTTTATTAAACTATATACCACAAAGAAATATAATCAGTGATTTAGTTACTTAGAAGAATACTTTTAATTTCTTCCCTATTATTTGAAGTGTTATCTACAATTAATTTATCTACAACATCAAGAGGCCTGTTTTTCAAAATATAAATAACATGAGACAAATTAACTGCTTCATCAACATCGTGGGTTATAAAAATTACTGTTCGCTGACTTTGGTTCCACATTTTTATAAACAAAGAGATCATATCGCCTTTCAGTTTCATATCAAGGCCTTTAAAGGGTTCATCCATTATGAGAATATGTGACGGATAGGCGAAAGCCCTTGCCAAGGATACCCTTTGTGCCATACCCCCGCTTAATGCATCTATTTTATAATTTTTGTACTGGCTTAATTCAACCATTTTAAGATAAGA
>JAGOIH010000135.1 GCA_017995755.1 Sedimentibacter sp.
GGAAGGATAAAAAAATGAAAGGTTTTTTGGAAAAAATTTTTGGTTCATACAGTGAAAAAGAAATAAAAAGAATTCAGCCAACAGTTGACAAAATATTGTCATTGGAAAAGACGGTTGAAGCCCTGACGGACAGCCAGCTTAAGGCTAAAACTCAGGAATTCAGACAAAGACTTGCAGAGGGCGAGTCAAAGGATGATATTCTGCCTGAAGCATTTGCTGTTGTCAGAGAAGCCGCCTGGCGGGTACTGGGGCAGAAGCATTACCCTGTCCAGATATTAGGCGGAATAGTTCTTCACCAGGGTAGAATTGCCGAAATGAAAACAGGAGAAGGAAAAACACTGGTTTCAACCCTGCCTGTTTATTTGAATGCCCTTGAAGGAAACGGCGTCCATGTGGTAACGGTAAATGACTATCTGGCAAGGCGTGATGCCGAGTGGATGGGAAAGGTTCATAATTTCCTGGGGCTTACTGTAGGCTGTGTGGTCCACGGCATTACAAGGGATGAAAGATTAAATGCCTACAAATCGGACATTACATACGGAACCAACAACGAGTTTGGCTTTGATTACTTAAGAGACAACATGGTTATTAGAAAGGAAGACATGGTTCAAAGGGATCTTAGCTTCTGCATAATAGACGAGGTTGACTCGATACTCATAGATGAAGCAAGAACCCCCCTTATAATTTCCGGAGAAGGGGAAAAATCTACAGACCTTTATGAAATGGCAAACAGCTTTGTGCTTACCTTGAAGGGAAAAATCCAGCTGCCCGAAGAAAAGAAAACAAAGATGGACTATATCATGGGCGATTATGATGAAGACGACACGGTTGATTTCATCCATGATGAAAAAGCAAAAAATGTTACCCTTACTGCAAGAGGCGTCAGCAAAGCGGAAAGATATTTCAATATTGAGAATTTAGCCGACCAGGAAAATATGGAGCTCACCCATCATATAAATCAGGCCTTAAAAGCCCAGAACACAATGAAGAAGGATATCGACTACATTGTAAAGGACGGGGAAGTATTAATCGTCGATGAATTTACCGGGCGTATAATGTACGGCAGAAGATACTCCAACGGACTTCACCAGGCAATTGAAGCAAAGGAAAGAATAGAGGTAAGGAAAGAATCAAAAACCCTTGCCACCATAACATTTCAAAATTATTTCAGAATGTATAAAAAACTGTCAGGTATGACAGGAACCGCAAAGACCGAAGAAAATGAATTCCGTGAAATCTACGGTGTGGATGTAATAGAAATTCCCACAAATATGCCTGTTGTTAGAGACGATTTTCAGGATGTTGTTTACAAGTCAGAAGCAGGAAAGTTCAATTCCGTAATAAATGAAATTGTTGAAAAGCACAAGACAGGACAGCCCGTTCTAGTAGGTACAATTTCCATTGAGAAATCTGAAATTTTAAGCAGACTATTAAAAAAGCAGGGAATAAAGCATGAAGTATTAAATGCAAAGCAGCACGACAAGGAGGCTGAAATAGTAGCACAGGCAGGGCGTCTGGGCTCTGTTACCATTGCAACCAATATGGCAGGAAGGGGAACTGACATAGTTTTAGGGGGAAATCCCGAGTTTATTGCCAAGCACAGGCTGAAAGCAAAGGGCTTATCCGATGAAATGATTCAGGAAGCAGACGGTTTCAATGAAACAGATGACGAGGAAGTGCTTGAAGCCCGCAAATTTTACAAGCAGCTGCTTGAAGATTCAAAAAATGAGCTAAGGGACGAACAGAAAAAGGTAATAGAAGCAGGGGGACTTCATATAATCGGTACGGAGCGTCACGAATCAAGACGTATCGACAATCAGCTCAGAGGCCGTGCAGGCAGGCAGGGAGACCCGGGTTCAACACGATTTTATATATCCCTGGAAGATGATTTAATGAGGCTGTTTGCAGGAGACAAGGTCAAAGCAATAATCGAAACCTTGAAAATGCCTGAAGATGAGCCATTGGAAGCAGGAATGCTTACAAAAACCATCGAGACAGCCCAGGGAAGGGTTGAAGGAAGAAACTTTGACATAAGAAAGCATGTTCTTCAGTATGACAATGTAATGAATAAGCAAAGGGAAGTAATATATTCAGAAAGAAGAAGGGTACTTTTAGGAGAAGATTTAAAAGAATATATTTCAAACATGATAGATTCCTTAATTGACAAAGCCATCAGCATGTACACAACAGATGAAAAAAACAATGCAAATTGGGACTTAAACGGATTTGTCAAGTATATAGCAGAAACATTTTCTCTTTTAATCAGCTTTGACGGTGTAAAACAGCAAGATTTGGACAAAGAAGACTTAAGAGAAAGAGTCCGCACTATGATCGACAGGCATTATGCAAGACAGGAAGCGGAATTTGGCGAGGAAACATTCAGGGAAGTGGAAAGAATTGTGCTTCTTCGTAATGTCGATACAAAATGGATGGATCATATTGACGCCATGGACCAGCTTAAACAGGGAATCGGCCTTAGGGCAATAGGTAATGAAGACCCGGTAAGGGCTTATCAGGTAGAAGGATATGATATGTTTGAGGAAATGACTTCCTCAATTTCAGAAGACACCGTAAAAATGCTGATGAGGGTAAGACCTCAGGAAAAGCTCCAGCGAAAACAGGTAGCGAGAATCACAGGCGCCAGCGGGGCAGATGCAGACAGTATTGGAGGTAAGCCTCAGCCTGTAGTTAAAAAAGAGAAAAAAGTTGGCAGAAATGACCCGTGTCCGTGCGGAAGCGGGAAAAAATATAAAAAGTGCTGCGGAGTGAATGAAAAATAATAAAAATATCCGCTCACGGTTTCGGCCACGAATAATTCTAAAGCTCATGACCGCTAAAAATCCTACAGCTTGCAAACTCGCTGCGCTCAAACAGTGCAAGCTGCTTAACGGATTTTTAACCGACCTTCGCTAAGAATTATAGTCGTGTTCTGCAAATGTTCGCTTAATATTTTTATTATTTTTGAAAAGCTGATGTAAATATCCGCTCACGGTTTCGGCCACGAATAATTCTAAAGCTCATGACCGCTAAAAATCCTACAGCTTGCAAACTCGCTACGCTCAAACAGTGCAAGCTGCTTAACGGATTTTTAACCGACCTTCGCTAAGAATTATAGTCGTGTCCTGCAAATGTTCGCTTAATATTTTTATTATTTTTCAAAAGCTGATGTAAATATTCGCTCACGGTTTCGGCCACGAATAATTCTAAAGCTCATTCCCGCTAAAAATCCTACAGCTTGCAAACTCGCTGCGCTCAAACAGTGCAAGCTGCTTAACGGATTTTTAACCGACCTTCGCTAAGAATTATAGTCGTGTCCTGCAAATGTTCGCTTAATATTTTTATTATATTTCAATAAGTTGTGTATATTAAGAAAATGATTTATAAAGGAGATGATAAATTGACGGACTGGTATGATATAACAGAAAGAATCAAAAAGTTCAACGATATATTAAATGAGGTTGGTGGTTCCCTTTGACCCGGAAAAGCTGAGGGAAGAAAACTTTACTTTGGAATCACAGATGCAGGAGCCAGGATTTTGGAATGACCAGGAGAAGGCACAAAAGGCATCTCAAAAGCTTAAGCATAACACAAACAGAATGAATGAATTCAACAGTTTGAAACAACAGGTGGAGGATATTGAGCTTATTGTTGAATTGATACAGGAAGAAGAAGACGAAAGCCACGTGCCTGAACTTCTAAAAAGCATGGATGAAGCAGAAGAACAACTGGAAGATGCCAGAATTGTTGCTCTTTTAAGTGATGAATATGATGAAAACAATGCAATTTTGTCAATACATGCGGGAGCCGGAGGAACAGAGGCCCAGGACTGGGCAGACATGCTTCTTAGGATGTACACCAGGTGGATAGAATCCAAGGGCTACAGGATGGATATATATGATATTCAGAGAGATACTGAAGCAGGGATTAAAAGCGTCACCATTTTTGTTGAGGGAGAAAATGCTTACGGATATTTGAAATCTGAAAAGGGCGTGCACAGGCTTGTCAGAATATCACCCTTTGACTCTTCAAACAAAAGGCACACATCCTTTGCATCAGTGGATATAACACCTGAAATCGATGATGATGAGGATATTGAGCTGAATGAAGCAGACTTAAAAATAGACACTTACCGGTCAAGCGGAGCAGGAGGACAGTACGTAAATACTACCGACTCTGCAATAAGAATAACCCATATTCCAACCGGCGTAGTGGTATCCTGTCAAAACCAAAGGTCTCAGCACAGCAACAAAGAAACTGCCATGACCATGTTAAAGTCAAAGCTTATGGAAATCAGAAAGCTTGAAAACAAGGAAAAGATAGAGGATATTCAGGGAAAATACAATCAAATTGCCTGGGGAAGCCAAATCCGGTCCTATGTCTTCCACCCCTACAGTATGGTGAAGGACCACCGGACAGATGCGGAAACATCAAATGTTCAGTCTGTAATGGACGGCAATCTTGATATGTTTATGAATGAATATTTAAAAATGAAATCAAAGGAAAGATAAGATGCCCTAACCCTATTTATTAGAGGTATGGGGACACACCTCTACTTTAGAGATAGTCTTTAGGGTAAGAGGAATGTCCCCGAATAT
>JAGOIH010000136.1 GCA_017995755.1 Sedimentibacter sp.
CATGTGAAATGAATATTGATTCAATCCTTCGATTAACATCCGACCCGGATGTCGAATTCATATCCTATGATTCAAAAGTATTTGTTGTAATGGAAGAGGCAAGAAAAACAATCGGAGCCGATTATTCCCTGAATACCAAGTACACGGGAAAAGGTGTAACTGTTGCAATAATTGATACAGGTATAGCACCACATGCAGATTTGATTTATCCTGCAAAAAGAATAGTAGGCTTTAAGGATTTTGTCAACAACCGGTCTAATTATTACGATGACAACGGCCACGGCACCCACTGCGCAGGGATACTTGCAGGCAGCGGGTATTCATCCAAGGGCAGATTCAAAGGAATAGCGCCGGAAGCAAATATACTGTCAATCAAGGTGCTTGACGAAAACGGAAATGGAAATACATCGGATATTCTGTCAACAGTCCAATGGATTATTGAAAGCAAGGGAGTTTATAAAACAAAAATAATAAACTTTTCCCTGGGGGCAATAGCCCAGTATAAAGAAAGGAGGGACCCTTTGGTAAAGGCAGCAAACAGAGCAATCGAAGAAGACCTCATAGTAGTTGCCGCTGTAGGCAACAGCGGGCCTATGCACAATACCATATTATCTCCTGCAACAAGCAGGTATGTCATTTCCGTAGGATCTGTAAACGACAGAGGGACGTCTTTTCCTAAAAACGAGACAATTGCCGAGTTTTCAAGCAGAGGACCCACACTCGACAGAGTACGCAAACCGGATTTAATAGCTCCGGGAGTTGATATTATTTCTTTATCCAGTAAAAACTTAAACGGCTACACCACACTGAGCGGAACATCGATGTCAGCACCCATGATATCAGGGGTTTGTGCTCTGCTGTTGAATGAAAACCCTGATTACAGCCACTTCGACATAAAGAGAATACTCCTTAATTCATGCTCTAAAATAAAGGCATCCTCCTATGAGCAAGGAGCAGGTGTTCTAGATATGAGGCGTATTTTTTCATAACAAAGGGAGCTTGCGCTCCCTTATGCTATGACAGTATTTTTCCCTTTCCCATGGATTGAGCCTTTGACAGCAGTTTCTCAGCTTTTTCAATGAATTCTTCCAGGCTTTCCCCCCTGTATTCAACAACAGCTCCGCTTACATAAATATTGCTTTTGTTTATATTCAAGTCATATCTGTTAAATTCCATTTTGACTTTTTCAATAATTATCTTTGCAATGTCCAGCTCTACATTGTTTAATATCATTATAAATTTGTCATTTCCGTACCTGCCAACCACATCTATTTTTCTGGCGGATATACTTAGTATATGTGCTATATCCTGTAAAACAATGTCTCCGGTTTCCATGCCGTATTTCAGGTTGAAGGCTTTAAAATTGTCAATATCTATTAAAAATATACAAAATACAGTTCCTTCTTCCTTGTAGGATTGTATGCTTTGTTTTATGCAGTCGGTAATAAACTGAAAGTTATACAGGTTTGTGAGAGGCTCAATGCTTGCTCTCGATTTTATTTCATTTTCCAAATGTTCAATTTGTCGGTCCTTTTCAAGAATTATCCGCCTGATTTCTCTTTTATTAGTTAGATCTTGAATTGTCACATAAAAAGTATCATCTTTAAATCCAAATACATTAAACCTAACAAACTTTTCAAAAGCATTTACATATTGTTCAATGACTGTGTGTTCACTGGTCATTGCAGCTTCACACAATATTTTAGGCCAGTCAAAAATTGAATCTGAAAGATTAGGAAATACTGCCGTTATTTTCTTGCCAATTAATTGGTCCAGTGTTTTGTTGGTAATTTGCTCTAACTGCTTATTCGCATAAATTGCTTCAATATCAAATTTCCCCTCATGGCAGCTCATCCTGCAATGAACAAATGCATCTGATATGTATTCTGCAAATTCCCTCATATGTAACCCCCCTCAATAAAAATCATCAACCTCTGTATTTAAAAGCCTTCTTACTGTCTTGTTTACCGTTTCATATTCAAAGCCCTTTCCTATTAAATAGTTCGACAGCTTTGCCATTTTTTTGCGGGTATCGGTTTCCTTTATGCTAGGGAATTTTTTCCCTCCTAATATAAAAGCTCTTTCTTCTTCGCTGTCTTGAGAAATATTCTTAATTTTTTCCTCTATTATTTTTTTGTCAATTCCCTTGTAATACAAAGCTTCCTTTATTTTACGCACACCGTCTTTCGAAATGTTTATTTTATCATTTATGAACATCTCACAATATCTTTCATCATCCAGATACTCTTGTTCTTTAAGGGTACCTATGGCCTTGTCTATTAATTCAGGCTCAAATCCCTTGTTTTTCATCTTAAGCCTTAACTCATATTCGCTTCTGGCATATCTTGAAAGCACAGAAATCCCGTAATTATAAACACTTATTTTCTCCTCAGACCTCAATATGTCATCAATGAGAGCATCATTTAATTCCATATCTTTTTTAAGCGAATATTCAATCAATACGCTTATGTCAATAGAAAATCCATATTCATCATCAATGTAAATATTAAATCTTTCTTTATTCTTCTTCTGGTATTCTATTTTTGTAATTTTTTTCATATTTCCCCCGTTTTTTTCATATTAACACATATCCGTATTAATATCAATAACAAGGTATGGGGACGCACCTTTAGTTAAAGGATAGCCTATGAGATCATTAGGAAAGCCATGATTAGAAAAATCGCCCTATAAATATAGGGCGATTTTACGGTTGCAGTCTCGATTAGGGCTTGCAGGTAAATTCACTGGTCTATTTGCTCCTGCATCGCATAAATTAGGAATTTTGTGCATTTGACATACCATCAATTTCTTTCTCCCTATCGATCGAAGTCTTGGGTTAGATCATCGTCATCTATGGCATACTTTGATGGTTGTTTGTAAATGTTGCACAATCTGTTTCCTTGGATGTAGAAGCATCGCGCTTTTGCACTTCAATTTTCTGAGCGTTGCAGTGATCTCCGTCGGAATAATAATAACATGTGTTCACAACACATTTAATCCCGGGATTATGATGGTCCATTTTTTGTACTTTGCCTTGCATATTATGTCTCCTTATTTATTATTGAAAGATATACTTTCAAAAATATTATGCCCTTGAAAATTTTTTTTATAAGCTAAGTAATTTTAATTTAATATAAATAATCACAAATCAAGAATTTGTCACTTATTAATTTTAACAATAACAGTAGTTATTCATATAATGAAAATATAATTGAGGAGGCAAGAAATGAAAGAAAAACATATTTTCGCAGGAAACAACACATCTGAAGGATTTTTCAGCTATTTTGAGTATTTGATAAATCCTGAAGAAGCTGAACATATTTATATTCTTAAAGGAGGACCTGGAGTAGGCAAAAATCAATTCATGAAGAAGTTTGCAGAAAAGACGGTGGAAAAAGGTAATTCAATAGAATACATACACTGCTCAAGCGACAATTCAAGTCTTGACGGAATTTTGATTCCTGAGTCGAAAATTCTCTTTGTTGACGGTACTGCACCTCATACCATAGACCCTGTCATCCCTGGAGCAGTTGATGAAATTATCAATCTGGGAGCTTTTTTGGACATTCAGAAGCTTAATAAGCATAAGGCTGCCATAATTGAAACCAATAAGGCAAAATCAGATAAATATAAAAGCGCTTATAGATATTTAAAGGCTGCAGGTATTATTTATGATGAAATCAGCGCAATATATGATTCGCATGTGGATGCTGCCAGGTTTGATGAAATGTGCGAAAAAGCAGCGGCTAAACTGGTTACTCATACATATGGCAAGGAAAGCGGAAATATCAGAAAACTGTTTACTGAATCTTATACGGCAAACGGATATATAAGCCATACAGACCTCTTCTTTGAAGAAAATGAAGTGTGGGCAGTTACAGGCAATGATACAAACTATTCTTCTATATTTCTTGACAGGATTTTAAAGGAGGCCGTAAAGAACGGATATACAGCAGAATGCTATTACAGGCCTCTAAGTCCGAGAAAACTTCAACATATATATCTGCCGGAAAAAAATCTAATCATTGTAACCGCAGAAACCCATATGAGTGAAAAATATGATGAGGTCTTTGATATTCACAGCATAATGGATTTTGAAAGTATAAAGACTCAGGTTTCGGAAATCGAAAAAAATCTCCATTTATTTGATTTACTAATAAAAAATGCCTTGGATAAACTTTCCGATACAAAAAAACTGCATGACCTTTTAGAAGTTTTTTATGAAAACTGCATGGATTTTGACGGTGTAAATGAATGCATTGAAAAAATAGCAGAGAGGTATGGAGTCACACTTGATGCAACTGGGATGTGAGGCTGAGAAAAAACGCAGGCCGAAATAACCTTTCAGTCCATTTAACCTTAAAATAGGATCTACAGCCATTGAATTACTCAAAATTTCAATTAATGCGTGAATGCATTCAGGATAAAAGATGATTTTAAGTTATGCCCGTATAATGGTGTAAATTAGAAAAATAAAGAGACCATGTCTCATCCGTTCGGTTATAATGTAGTTGCGAACCAACAAAAAAACCGGAGGTGGAAAAAACATGGCCCAAGTTAATATTA
>JAGOIH010000137.1 GCA_017995755.1 Sedimentibacter sp.
TCCTGCTCCTTGATCGCCTCAATGGCAACCTGGGCCTTGAATGTGGCACTGTGCTTTTTCCTTGTCTTTGTCATCGTGAGTAAATTTAATGGTTTTTATTAAACTTACCCAGTTGTCTAAATTTCAGAGAGTATTATAATTTATCATGAGAGACAAGAAAGCTCTTGGAATGTAACCCACGCAGCTCCCAAAAGACCCGACAGGTAGTTTTAATTCTCCCTTTCTTCGGCTTTCTTTTTGCTCGTTCCTTGCTTTTGTCCAACATACTGAATTCCTTCCATAGCAAGTTTGGGGTTTACTTTTATCTCGCCACCTTTAATATCAACACCACCTGCGGTTATTTCACCATTACTTCCTACTTTTACGCCACCTGCTTTTACACCGCCCTTCCCAACTGAAACAGGTTCATCGTAGTCTTTTTGGCTCATTCCAAAACAACTTGCTTTATTATTTAAGGAAATTACTAATTTATTGTCTTCGTCATCTTCGTCCTCATCATGCTCTTGAAATGTAATACATCCAATATTTATTTGATAAGAACCGACTTTTTGTTTAGGTACTGAATACAAAATTTTGCCATTTCCTTTTAGATAGAATATCGCATAAAATTTTTGATTTGGAATTAAATCATGCACCCAAATTATCTTTGATGCCTTTTCGTCTTTAGTAATGGTTACATCATTTTCGCTGTCCTTATAATCATCGGGGGCAATTAATGAAGATTGGTTGTACTTACCTAAAATTGCCTGGGCTTTAACCGCTGTAATTGCCGCCATAAGCAATATGGCTAAAAGAATTTTTTTCATACTTTTAATAAATTAATAATTCATGCCAAAACTAATTGCCTGTTTTAATAAGTGGGTTACGATTCTATTAAGAATTTATTACATTCCTGTTAAGTTTCAAAAGATAGGACTATACCGCTAATTTCGGCTATGATATTCGGAATAGTTCATTACTGGGGAAATCCGGGCGGAATACCTGGTGTAATAGTAGCCGGATTCCTGGGATGGTTTTTAGCGAAATCAATATTCGAAACAAAAGGTATTTTTTGGGCATGGCTGATTCATTTTGCGCAAAATGTAATTATTTTTTCGGCACGCTTCTTGGCAGAATAAATAGCAGCAAGCTCGTTGTTCATGATTCACTGATATTTTCGGGTTGTACTGTTGAATAGTTATGTTTAATGAGAATGATGTTTGATATGAAAAGATGGTGGGTAATGTTATTTATGTTTTTGTCGGTGTCGGTGGGTATTGCACAGGAAAAATTTGTAGAAACAGTAAGAGGTGTAGTGGTTTCCGGCGATCCTGCCCATGAGTTGGTTCAGGCTTCCATATATGTTGTTGGGAGCAATCCTGCCATAGGTACAGTAACAGATGAACAAGGTAATTTCGCTTTCAGAGTTCCCGCAGGAAGACAAAAACTAAGAATTATCAGTGTAGGCTTTCAAATGCAAGAGATTGATATATTGGTCAATACAGGTAAAGAAGTGGTGCTGAATGTGGTGTTGGAACCTTTATTATTTGAGTTGAAAGGTGTAGAAGTAGTGGCAAAACATGATAAAAGTCGCCCGATAAACAAGTTGACTGTAACAGGAGCAAGAACTTTCAGCACGGAAGAGACTTTTCGGTTCGCCGGCTCACTGGGAGACCCTGCTCGTATGGTGCGCAGTTTTCCGGGAGTTATACCTGCCAACGATTCACGCAATGATATTATCATCAGAGGCAACTCGCCCATAGGTGTTCAGTGGTCACTTGACGGTGTGGAAATCCCTAATCTAAATCACTTCAACACTGGCGTAGGTATGACGGGTGGCCAGGTTACCATGCTTAATACCAATTTACTCGCGAATTCTGATTTTCATATGAGTGCGTGGCCCGCGCCCTACGGCAATGCAATGGCAGGGATATTTGACTTGCAAATGAGAAAGGGGAACAACCAAAAGCATGAGTTTTGGGGACAGATGGGTTTTAACGGTATTGAAGCAGGTTCGGAAGGTTATTTTTCAAAGAATAGCACTTCATCTTATCTTGTTTCTTACAGATACTCAATTCCTGATTTGATGAATAAAATGGGTATTAACACTGGTATAATACCTAAATATCAGGATTTAACCATGAAACTTAACTTTGATATAAATAAGAAAAACCAACTTTCTGTCATTGGGTTATACGGTAGCAGCGGAATAAACTTTGTAACATCTGAAGTAGGAATGGTTGAATTTGATAAAGATTTACTTGGGCAGTATGATCAACGCATCAAAATTGATGCTAAAACTTACATCCTTGGAGTTACGCATAGAGTTGATTTTACAACAAAAACGAAGCTTACTACGCTACTATCTTTGGTAAGAAGCGATACCCATATGCCGGTGGATACGATGTCTATGACTCAGCCGAATGCAGAGTGGCAACCATTATGGGATGAGAAGGCTTTGGAAGATAAATATTCCTGCTATTCTAAAATAGAACATCGTTTTTCTTATGCTTCGTTAATAGAAGCCGGAGTTAAGTATGACTTGTATAATGTAAATTATCTGGAAAAAGAATCGTATAGCGATGAAAGGGGGTTTTTTACCAATGTTGACAAGAAAGGAAGTTTCGGTCTGTGGCGAGTTTATACACAATACAGGCAAAATATAGCATCCAGGTTGATACTGACAGGTGGACTGCATGGCATGTATCTTGATATGAATAATACTTATTCGGTTGAACCACGATTTGGCGCACGTTACACGCCCGTCTCAAAGCATACTTTTGCATTGGCAGGTGGATTGTATAGTCAGATGATTCCCCGGTCGTTCTACTTTATACGAACACTTAACCCACAAGGCGAAATTGAGCTGAGCAACAAAAAACTTGGATTTATGAAAAGTGCACACGCTGACTTTTCGTATAGTTGGAGTTTTGCACCCGATTGGCATTTCAAAGCGGAGACTTACTATCAATGGCTCTATAATATCCCTGTGAAAAACGACCCCAACGAAACTTATACTATTCTACAAGCAGGTGGCGCTGGTGAAAATGTAATTATGCGTGAGGGAAATCTGGTTAATAAGGGAACGGGGAAAAATTATGGTGTGGAGTTTACTGTTGAAAAGTTTATGAGCAAAAATTACTACCTGTTGTTTAATTCTACGCTTTACAGATCAACCTATACAAACGGATATAACAAAAAAGAATGGAGTACTGTTTTCGACGGAAAATATCTCTTTAACCTTGCTTCAGGTTATGAATTAACGCTTAAAAAGGGATGGACACTCTTTGCTGATATAAAAGGCTCATTGGCAGGCGGCACACGCTATACCCCGGTATTGGAAGAAGAGAGTAAAAAAGAGCGTAAAGTTGTATTCGATATAACTCGCATGAATGAACTACAACTACGTAACTATTTCAGAACAGACCTCCGAATAGGCTACAGAAGAAACGGGAAGAAATTTACAGACGAACTTGCCCTTGACCTGCAAAACTTAACCAACCAAAGAAATATTTACAGTTTGATTTACGATATTGACGAAGGAACTTATAAAGAAACACTATTACAAGGATTTGTGCCAATGGTTACATATAGAGTGAATTTTTCATTGTAATTAACAACAGGTGTTTTGTTAACATTAAAAAGTTAAGGCTTAATCGGGGTTTCATTAAGCTATTAATAATGTTTCTCAACTCCTTAATACTCTTAATATTCTTATTTACTATAATATGGAATCAAAATACTTACATCTAATAAGTTAGCCGATTATTTATTTATCAGAAAGTTTTGCACATGTCAGATTGAAAGATTCATTTGAAACTGAATCATTTACTGAAAGAACTTATATATAAGGAGATAAATTATGAAAAAAGTTTTTACAAAAGAAAAATCTGAATTAATCGAGAGGAACAGAGGGCATAAGATCGAAATATTTACCGAAGAGCTAATAAAAGAGCTTCCTGAACCCTTGAAAAGATACCTTCGGGTTTGCGGATACATTAACATGCCTGTTCCCGTAAATGCCAATGTTTATTGGACTGAGAGCTGGTTAAAAATGTCGCCAACCAAAGATTGGAGAAAACTTCATACAACACAATTCAATTCTGTGAAGCCTATAGCCAGAATAGCCTATATGAAATTTTTAACTATGCCTGTGGCAGCAAGAGACTTATATCGGGATGGTTATGGAGAAATGAACGTAAAGCTGCTGAATTTGATAAAAGTAGCTTTTGATAACAGTAAGGAGGTGGCGCAATCGGCACTGATAACGACCTTCTGTGAGTTTATGCTTATTCCGGGCTATCTGCTCCTGGATAATGTGAAATGGGAACAGATAGATAATTACTCGGTCAGAGGAGTACTTACAGATAATGAAATTGAAGTCTCAGGGATATTCTACTTTAACGAAGAAGGTTTTTTTACACATTTTGAAACTTTCGACCGGTATTTTACAACCGGCAAAAACAGCTATAAGAAAGTAAAATTCTCGGTTATTGTAGATAGATATAAAAATCAGGATAGAATAAAAATCTCCGAACAGGTTAAAGTTATGTGGCATTTGCCTGAAGGCGATTTTGAGTATTA
>JAGOIH010000138.1 GCA_017995755.1 Sedimentibacter sp.
AATATTTAGATAAAACATACAGTGAATGGGAATTTCGAAGGTCAGGAAAATCAGGTCGTTATCAAGTTAAACTGAAAAGGAAAGATAAAAGCTCAATTTGGGCTCTTATAAGCGCATCGCCAATAATAGATGAAAAAGGTGAGTATACCGGCACTTTAGTAGCATACAAAGATATAAATGAACAGAAAACAGCGGAAGAAAAATTAATTAAAAGCGAGCAAAATGCACTTGCGCTTGTTGCCCGGCTTGAAGAAGCCAATAAAAACATGACTCATTTTATTAGTGTTTTATCCCATGAGCTGAGAAATCCGATGGCTGTTATTAAGTTGAATTTAGAACTGCAAAAGATGGCATCAAATAAGGAAGAGTGTGCTATAAAAACATTTGAAAACATAGAGAGGCAGACGGAATATCTCAATCATATGATTAATGATCTGCTGGAAGTTACCCGAATTACAAATAAAAAGATTGTGTTAAAAAAAGAGCAAGTAGATTTGAATTTATTGGCAGCAGATGTATTGAAGGATTATCAGGAACCGTATGAAGAAAAGGAGATATGGCTGGAACTCATAAACAGTCCCAACCCTATAATAATAGAAGCAGACTCGGTTCGTATGAACCAGATTATCAGTAACTTGCTGAATAATGCTGCTAAGTTCACACCTAAAGGCGGGAAAGTGACAGTAAGCATTAATATAGATGAAATAAATAAACAAGCAATTATATGCGTTCAAGATGACGGTGAAGGAATTTCGCCTGAGTTCCTGCCAGATTTATTTGAACCATTTGCTCAGGCAGATAGAACCATTGACAGGAAGCATGGAGGTCTCGGACTAGGCCTGGCTATTGTTAAAGGCATGGTAGTACTTCATGACGGAAGTGTGGAAGTTTTTAGCGAAGGAACAGGTAAAGGTACAAAGTTTACTGTAAGGCTGCCGCTTTCCGAAAATAATATAGTAAAACAGGAATTTCGTTATAAAGCAGAGGAATATTTAAATAAATCGTTAAGAATCCTTGTAATTGAAGACAATAAATCTTTAGCAGACATAACTTGTGAACTTTTGGAATTTTTAGGGCATAAAGCAACAGCAGTTTATACAGGAACTGAGGGTGTTTCAAGAGCGAGTGAAATAAGACCGGATATAATCATATCAGACATAGGACTGCCTGATATGAGCGGGCATGAGGTGGCTGCGGAAATCCGTAAATTGACTGAGTTTAAAGACACTATCATGATTGCCATGTCAGGTTATGCTCAGACCGAAGATATCATGCGTTCAAAAGAAGCCGGATTTGACCGGCATCTTTGTAAACCTGTAAGTATAGATACATTAACAAGGGTATTGGATGAATTGAGTAACAGGATTAATAGGTAGTGTTGAGAAATATTTAAGAAAATTTAAGGTTAAACTAATGTTTGTAAAATATAATAAAATTTACTAAAAATACAATATCAGGAGCTTATAAACTAACACCAATATAAAAGCTATAAATGTTGGGATATCAATGCATGATGCAGGTGTCACCCCGGAGCACGCATGGAAGGGGTGTGTAAGGCAAACTGCGGCATACTAAGGTTTGTTTCAATTTGTATCGATGCCTATAAAGAAAGGAAGCAATGATGAATAATTCAAAAAAAGTCAAGCTCTATGCCTGTCCTCCCTGAGTTTTAACTTACATACTGCTGTTGGCAGGAGCGGGCATATATAACCTGTTTAAACGGGTATTCACTTCAAAAACAGATAATTCTAATAAGCCGGAAGTATGATTTTCCGGCTTAGTCTTTTTATATCTTGATTTTTACTATATTTCAACTTCCTCTTTAGTCAATTAATTTTAACCTATATAATATGAATTTACATCTTTTGACAAAGCTGCTCACCGATGCTATTATATAATAAAAATGGAGGAATTTAATTTGGAATCAATAAGCTGCCAGGAAATGAAGGAAATGGATAGCCATGCCATTAACAAAATCGGTATTCCCGGTATTGTTTTAATGGAAAATGCTGCTCTTAGGTATTTCTTAGAAAGGATTAATTATGGCATCAATAGAAGAAGTACAACTTATATTGGATGAAATAGCAGAGGAGCTGCCTCCTGAAATTTACAAGGACCTTAACGGGGGCATTATTTTGCTGCCTCAAATCAAGCTGCATAAAAAAAGTGTGGATGATGACCTTTATGTAATGGGTGAATACCGACATGAAATGATTTCAGGAAGGTATATTGTTGTATACTATGGATCAGTTGAAAAGCTGTTTGGCAATCTTTCAAGAAACAGGCTTAAAAATAAACTCAGGTCGGTTATAAAACATGAATTTATCCATCACCTTGAATCAATGGCAGGAGAAAGACATCTGGAAATAGAAGATGAGCGCAAATTAGCAGAATACCTGAAAAAGAAATAACGGGACATGCAGCATGAAAAACAAGTTATTATAAGAATTCTATTGGACTTGGATAATTGTACTATTTAAATAATAACACTATAATTTCGCTAGGTGTTTGTTTGAGATTGTTTGCATAATTTTTTATATAATGCGTTATAATTTATTAATTGATAATATTAGCTTATAAAGGAGAAAAAGTTGTGCTTGAGATTAAGGGTAACATATTGTACTTTGATGGATGCAATACAGTTGAATTGGCAAAGAAGTACGGAACACCGCTGTATGTGATGAGTGAAACAAAAATTGCAGACAAGTGCAAAGAAATAAGAGATACATTTTTAAACAGGTATGAAAGAACAAGGGCCGCTTATGCTTCAAAAGCATTGTTAACACTTGCCATGTGCAAGTTAATTGAAAGAGAAGGTCTTTGTTTGGATGTGGTTTCGGGAGGCGAGCTGTATACAGCCATAAAAGCCGATTTTCCTCCGGAAAGGATTGAATTCAACGGTAATAATAAATCAATCGAAGAATTAGAGCTTGCTGTAGATTACGATATCGGAAGAATAATAGTGGACGGCTTTGATGAATTGGAAATAATCGAAGATATCTGCAGAAAAAAGGGCAAGAAAACAAACATCCTTTACAGAATAACACCGGGTGTTAAAAGTGATTCTCATGATTATATTGTTACAGGAAAAAAGGATTCAAAGTTTGGATTCCCCTTGGATTATGATGTTATATTTCCGGCAATTGAAAAAGCAATAAAGTCACAGCTTGTAAAATTCCTGGGTTTTCATTTCCACGTGGGTTCCCAGCTTCACGACAACGAATCACATTTAAAAGCATTGGATGTTGCATTAAAGCTGATAAAGGACACAATAGATGAATATGATTATGTAATATCTGAATTAAATGTAGGCGGCGGGTTTGGAATCAGATATACAGATGCTGATGATAAAAAACCCTACGCGTATTATTTAGATCCAATGATGGAGAAAATAGAAGAATTCTCAAAGAGGATGAATATCAGGAGGCCTGAAATTGTAATTGAACCGGGAAGAAGCATAGTTGGAGAAGCCGGGATAACACTTTATACAGTCGGTACCATTAAGGATATCAAGGGAATAAGAAAGTATGTGTCTGTTGACGGCGGTATGACTGACAATATAAGGCCTGCATTATACCAGGCCAAGTATAAGGGGCTTATTGCAAATAAAGCAGACCAGCCGCCCGATGATTTAGTAACCATTAGCGGGAAATGCTGTGAATCGGGGGATATATTAATAAAGGATGCTTATCTGCCTTTAGCTGAAAGGGGAGATATACTTGCCATATTTTCAACAGGAGCATACGGTTACGCCATGGCAAGCAACTACAATAAAAATCCATTTCCAGCAACAGTCCTGGTAAGGGATGGCAAATCAGAAATTATTGTAAAAAGGCAGACATATGAGCATATGATTGCAAATGAAGTTATACCGGAATCATTGCTGTAAGTTTTGGGAACGGTCTTTTTGTTCCCATGATTTAAGCTTGCAGTTTCATCGGGATGGGGATATTTTTATTTAGTTTACATATATGAATTTATGTAGCCTAGAATTTTAATCATCACTGTGACAAAGAGACTGGGTTATCGCAATTTGGATTACATATGTTAATTTATGTAAACAATAATTTCAGGTACAAGATTCTTGAGACGGTTTTTTCCGTTGTTTTTTTGTTTTTTGGTTATAATAAAATTAATTCAAGAAAAGGATGTAATTTATGGTTTCTTTTGAAACATTGAGAAATGAATTAATCGGAAAAGATTTTAAATTTGAAACTCCATACGGGGAAAGACTGCTTACCTATGCTGATTTTACAGCTTCAGCAAGGGGCTTGAATTTTATTGAAAAATACATGCTTGAAATACAAAAGTCCTATGCAAATACACATACAGAAGATGACATGACCGGAGAGGTCATGACTAAAATTCTGCACAAGTCGGAAGAAATAATCAAAGCTCATGTAAATGGGGGAGATAACTGTTATGTAATTCCTTCAGGCACAGGTGCTACAGGAGCGATAGAATGCCTTGCAAAGATTTTGGGCATATATATTCCTCCCGCCGCCAAAAGAACTGTAG
>JAGOIH010000139.1 GCA_017995755.1 Sedimentibacter sp.
TTATATTATCAACAATAATTATGGTAATATTATCAGTTCCCCCATTATCGTTTGCTTGTTTAATCAATTTCTGCACGCTTTCAGACGTGCCGTATTCTTTTATAATTTCCAGCATTCTGTCATCGGATACATGAGTTGTGAGTCCGTCTGTACAAAGAAGAAGTATGTCATTTTTATACAATTCTAATTCGAAAATATCGGCATGTACATAATCTTCACTGCCTAATGCCCGTGTTATTACATTTCTTTTAGGATGTGTTTTGGCTTCTTCTTGTGTAATCTTTCCATCCTTCATCAGTTCATTCACATAAGTATGGTCTGTGGTTATCTGTTTAATTTCATTGTTTCTTAACAAATAAGCTCTGCTGTCGCCTATATTACCAATATATATAATATCATTATTCTTATCCAATACTGCCATTGTTACAGTGGTGCCCATCCCGCAGCATTCTTCATTACTGAACGACTTTTCCCTGATTTTGTCATTGCTTATTTTTACACTTTCTATTATGAACGAAGGCGGTTGAAAATCTTCATTTCCAACACTTTCAACGAATAAGTTTCTTATCTCCTCAATAGCAATGGAACTTGCCACTTCGCCGGCCTTATGGCCCCCCATTCCGTCAGCCACGGCATAGAGACAATAATTATCAAATTGTACCACTATTAAACTATCTTCGTTATTTTCCCGCATTAAGCCCTTGTTTGTTTCAAAAAACACATTCATACTCATACAGCACCTCACATTTTTAACAAATCATTTCTCAGCTGGCCGCAGGCAGCATTTATATCACTGCCCAGTTCTCTTCTGATAGTTGCATTAATCCCGTTATCCGCCAAAACTTTTTTAAATTTCATAATGTCTGCATCAGCTGACGGCTTGATGCCTGCTTCTTTTATGTAATTGCATGGAATCAAATTTATATTAGCCAGTTTATTTTTCAATAATCTGCTTAAATTTTCAGCATCCTCCCGGCTGTCATTAAAACCCATTATCATTATATATTCAAAGGTAAGTCTTCTTCCCGTAGTTTTTAAATAATAATCGCAGGCATTGAGTATGTCGGTAACCTTATATTTTTTAGCTATGGGCATTATCTGCTCTCTTTTCTCCTGGGTAGGGGCATGAAGAGAAACCGCCAATGTTATAGGGAGATTGACATCAGCTAACCTGTAGATGTTCGGCACTATGCCGCTTGTTGAAAGAGTGATTTTTCGCATGGATATGTTTTGACCTCTTTCATCATTTATTATATTTAGAAATCTCACTACATTGTCGAAATTTTCAAGAGGCTCGCCGGACCCCATAATTACCACATTTGATATTTTTTCATTAGTATCTTTTTGAATCAAATATATTTGCTTAAGCATTTCTGCTGCAGACAGGTTTCTTGTAAAGCCCCTTTTAGTGGAAGCACAAAAATGACAACCCATCTTGCATCCCACCTGTGATGAGATGCATGCGGTATTGCCGAATTTATATTTTAAGAAAACACTTTCTATAATGTTTCCATCTTCTAACTTAATTACATATTTTTTTGTTTCATCCAATTTTGATTCAAGCTTAAGCTCAATTACAGCATGGGTAAATTCATATTCTTTACTTAGTTCTGCCCTGGTTTTTTGTGATATATTTGTCATTTCATCAAAGCTGTCTACAGTTTTTTTATGTATCCAGTCAAATATTTGACCTGCTTTAAATTTCGGCTCATTAATTATAAACATTTCATCTTTCAGGTCTTCAAAGCTTAAATCATCAATTTTTCTCATATTTTTCCTTCTGTATGTGACATTGAATGTTTGCTGTCATCTTTGGCACATTGTCACTGCTGTTCTGTGAATCATGTTTTGCGAATCCTGTTTCACATTGCCGATCTCACCGTATCAAAATAACATATCAAATTTTGTCAATTATATCATATCCTTTTTATTTTCGCAATAAAAAACCCGTCCATACCGTGAAGGTGGGGATATATTTCAAGGTAACCATTTTTGGCCGTTTTAAAAAACCCGTCTATATTTTCCGATATATCAGCCAGTTTATAATCTTTGTTATTATTCAAGAACCTCTTGATAAGTTCGTTGTTTTCCTCAATGTTTACAGTGCAGGTGGAATATACCAGTTCCCCACCGTGTTTTAAATACTTTGAGCCGTTCTCAAGTATTTTATACTGAATTTTTGTTATTTCGTTTACATCTGTCTTGTTATACTTTATTTCCGGTTTTCGTCTTATTATGCCAAGCCCTGTACATGGAACATCCGCAATAACGTAATCTGCTTTTCCAATCAAGGAATCATCCAGTTTTGCTGCGTCATATTTTTCAACCTTGACATTATTTACACCTAGTCTTTTTAATTCATTTTCTATAAGCTTAAGCTTTGCCGGGTATATGTCTCTTGATAATATTTTCCCTGTATTGTTCATAATTTCCGCTGCATTTAAGGTCTTGCCACCCGGGGCAGCACACATATCAATTATAAATGAGTTTTCCTCAGGCTTTAAAATTTGCCCGGCTAACATTGAGCTCTCGCTTTGAATGGAAAAAAGACCCTTTTTATATTCATCCGTCTTATGTATTTCAAAAGGGTTTTCTACAATTAACCCTTTATTGGCATATTTGCATTTGTGAGTTAGTATGCCTTTTTCTTTAAAGAGTTCTGCCAGTTCATCCCTTTTGATTTTAAGTGTATTAACCCTTATTTCCAGTGTAGCTTCTCTATTGTTGGCAGTTAAAACCTCTTCTATGTCCTTGCCGAACTGGTGTTTCCATATCTTGACCAGTTCTTTTGGATATGAATATTTAACACTTAAATATCCATCTTCAGGTAACTTACTCATCTTTTCCATAAGAGAATCCTTGCTTCGCAATATGTTTCTTAAAACAGCATTAACGAATTTTGAAGCACTAATATTGCCCTTGTCCTTTATATACTGGACACTTTCATTTACTACTATATTTTCATGGGACATATCCAAAAAGAATATCTGATATACAGCTAACCTCAACACAAGCAAAACATCAGTTTCCATTTTCTTTGTCCTGGTTTTTGACACTTCATCTATAATCCAGTCTATAAATATTAAGTTCTCTATAACCCCCAGAACTGATTTACGGTATAAGGAATGAAACCTGTGGTCAACATGCTTAATGTCATTGTTAATCACAAGGTTTGAATAGGACCTGTCCGTAATTATTTTCTTCAATGTTTCAATTGCCTGCGCCCTGTAACTGTTCATACTTCCCTCAATATGACAAGGGACGGTGGTGCCGTCATCTTGTCAATCTGCCTATTTCCTTCTTACCACTTCTATCCAATAACCATCCGGGTCAACGATAAAGTATATACCCATTATTTCGTTTATGTATTCTATACAGCCCATTTCTTTATGTTTTTTGAAAGCTTCGTCATAATCGTCCGCAGCCATTGCAAGATGAAATTCTTGGTCGCCCAAATCGTAAGGCTGTGTTCTTCCGTTCATCCAAGTAAGTTCCAATGAAAAGTCTGTTTCTCCGTCACCTAAATATACCAGTATGAAACTGCCGTCTTCTGCTTCTTTTCTCTTTACTTCCTTTAAACCTAAAGCTTCTTCGTAAAACTTCATGCTCTTGCCTAAATCAAGAACGTTAAAATTAAAATGATTAAATGTAAATTTCATAATTACACCTCTCTTAGCGTTTTTCTATATTTTAATAAAGTATTTTTCATAAGTCAAACTTATTAATTGATTTTTCTTTTCTCCTTAAATGTTAATATTAAATTCTTTAGCTATACTTCCTTGTTTGTACGGATTTATTTTCTTGATTATTCCATCATGTTTGAAAAGTGATCCTGTACCTTTAAACCAGAATGTAATGCCAAACTCCTCACATTGCTTACGAATATCCAACACCCAGTCATAATCACAAAGCCGTGCTTCCCGACCGCTTTCTCCATTGACTGTAACATGATGAATACCCTTAAGATAAGAAGACAGATTTACAGGACCTAATAGGGGTGAGCAAGCCACGAACCGCCTTTTGACAGGCAGAGATAAAAACAAGGGCAGGCGAAGGTCGGCTATAGCCTGGTTTTCCACTGAGCATCCAATATATACATTATCATACCCGTCACCCCAGTCACCAGGAAGCGATACGTAAAAACGCTCAATCCGCTTGGTTAAAATCATAAAATCAAGGTCTGGGCGTTCCTTAATCATTGTCCAGGCATCATTTCGCCATTCATCTGCTTCAGGTATAAAAAAATCAGATGCAAAGCAGGTGGCCACAGTTTTTCCGCTTTGGATTTTATATTTATTTTTAGCTGTTTTTAATATAGGTTTATCAAAATCAGTAGTTTTCACCACTGTATTTTGACCACATCTCTTAGAATACGGTCCATAAAAGTAACAGTATTTACAGCCTTCACTTACGTAATAGCATCCGGTCCAAGGTTCCCAGTTCATAGTATTGCTTCTCCATTTCTTAGGGTTTTATCATTATAAAAAAGGTGAATTTTTTCCTTCTACACATATTAT
>JAGOIH010000140.1 GCA_017995755.1 Sedimentibacter sp.
TCCACGTTGGAGCTGAGGCTCCGAAGTTATGTCCCGTATGCGACCACCCCCAGGCACATTTCCAAATTTACACAAAACCATATTAATATTTATAATACAAGAGAAAATGCTCCCCAATCCGGGGGGCATTTGTTTAATGATTATAAATTAAAAAATTGTCTAAAGAAACGACAAATTTTTACGATTTTTTAATATTAAATATGTTTAAATATTAGTCGCAATGTGGTATTGTAATTTTAAATTTTAATCGCGGGGGATCAGCATAAAATTCTGAATATGGCATAAATAATAATTTATATACTTATGCATAAATATTAAATAATGAAATTTAGTTTTAAATAAGTAAAAGGAGTTTTTATGGATAGCAATACACATGAAGCAGTTAAACTTACACAGGAACTGATACGGATTCCCAGTCATAAATATGTTGAAAACAGGGAATCAAATATAGCTAAATTCATTTATGACTATTGCAGCAAAAAGGGATTGGAAGTTGAATTTCAAGAAGTGGAAGGGCTTAGGAGAAATGTAATTGCACGGCTAAAGGGAAACGGAACCGGCAAGAATCTAATTTTCAACGGACATATAGATACTGTCCCCCCATACGAGATGACAATTGAACCTTTCAGCGGTGAGATAAAAGATGGTTATGTGTTGGGAAGAGGTGCCAATGATATGAAAGGAGCCGTGGCTTGCATGATTACAGCCATGGTAAATATTAAAAACAAAGGCATAGTATTAGGCGGAGATATTATTTTAACTGCTGCAGTGGGGGAAGAAGAAAAAAGCGACGGTACAGAATATGTAGTAAAAAGCGGGATCACGGCAGATGGGGCTCTTGTGGGAGAACCTGCAAACTATGGATATGCTCTTGGGCACAGGGGCTTGGAGTGGCTTGAAATAAGGATTGAAGGCAGGACAGCCCACGGAGGAATACCTGAATTGGGGATTAATGCTATTTCAAAGGCTGCCAGGCTTATCAGGAAAATTGAAGAAGATCTGATGCCTAAGCTTAAAGAAAGGCAGAATGAATGGATGGGTCCATCGGTAATGAACTTCGGCCTCATAAAGGGAGGCACTCAGCCAAGCTCTGTTGCGGACAGCTGTATTATTCAAATAGACAGGCGATATTTACCTGAGGAAAACGTTGAAAGTGTAATAAAAGAATATCAGGATATCATTGATGAATTAAAACAGGAGGACCCTGACTTCAAAGCTGAAATAATAAGGATGGATTCAAATTTGATGGAGGAATTTGACCATGCTCCTTTAATTGCACAGCCGGATTCTGATATAGCAAGGACAGTTTACAATGTATTGAAGGATTTTAATAAAAAGGAGCCTAATATTGAAAAAAGAAGAGGATGGACAGATGCCGGAGTTTTATCAACCTATGGCAAAATACCTACTGTTGTAACAGGACCGGGAGACTTAAAGTATTCACATGCCAGGGACGAGAAAATTCCTGTGCAGGACCTGGTAAATTATGTTGAAATTTACACAAGGATTGCTGAGAAATTTTGCAAGTAAGAAGGAGGATTAGATGCTTGATATTAAAATCATTAACGGAAAAATAATCGATGTAGAGAATAAAAGGATAGTTGAAGGAGATATAGGCATCAAGGACGGAAAAATTACAGATATAGGCTCAGTTCCTGATGAGGGAAAGGTTGAAATAGACGCAGGAGGTAAACATGTATCTCCTGGATTTATTGATATTCATATGCATGAAGAGGATTTTACCCTCACTAAAAAGGAAGAATATGATATATCTGATACTATGCTCAATATGGGAGTAACTACCTGTGCAGTAGGTAATTGCGGCAACAACAGGCAGAGCATTAAAGAGCTTTATGAATTTATAAATGAAAAAGGCAATCCTGTCAATTATCTTACCTATATCGGTCATAATTTTTTAAGAGTTGAAGCAGGCAACACGGACATATACAAAAGATCCTCAAGGGAACAAATTGAAAAAATGCAGAAATGGGTTGCAGATGCAGTTGATTTTGGCGCCATAGGAGTATCTTACGGCTTGGAATACTGCCCGGGAATCGACACTGAGGAAGCAATTGCAATAACAAAGGAAATTCAAGGAAGAGATGATTTGCTACTTGCTGCCCACTACAGAAAGGATGCAATCCATGCCCTTGATTCCATAAACGAAATGGCTTATATAGGAAAGGAAACTAAAATTCCGTTCCAGATTTCACATCTGTCAAGCTGCAGCGCCTTTGGAAATATGACTGAAGCTTTGAATCTTATTCAGGAAATTCACGACAGTGGAACAAATATTATGGTTGATTCCTATCCATATGATGCATTCAGCACCTACATCGGCTCTGCCGTATTTGACGAAGGATGCTTTGAAACATGGGGCAAAAGCTATGAAGCTATAATGCTGACCGAAGAACCTTACAAGGGTATTTATTGTGACAGGGAATTATTTGAAAAAGTACGTAAGGAATATCCTAAAATGCTGGTTGTTGCCAATGTTATGAATGAGGAAGAAATAATTGAAGCATTGAACCATCACCTGGTTATGGCAGCCAGTGACGGCATTTACAGAAACCATTCAGGCCATCCAAGGGGGGCAGGAACATTCCCAAGGATTATAGGGCGCTTTGTAAGAGATATGAAGGTGATGGAATTCTTTGATGCTGTTTACAAAATGACCTACATGCCGGCAAAAAGATTAAAACTTAATAAAAAAGGTATCTTAAAAGCAGGCTATGATGCTGATATAACTATATTTAACTATGATACAATAATAGACAAAGCAACATTTCAGGAGCCTCAGCTCAGGCCTGAAGGTATAGACTATGTAATTGTGGACGGTAAGGTTGCTATTGAAAAAGGAATAACCGTCAACAATACACTGGGTAAATTCTATAAGAGGGGAGGAGCTTAATAAAGAAACCGCTCGCACTGAGCATATAGAAATGTTACTATAACAAAGTACTAATTAATTTTTAAAAAAACAGGAGGTTATTATGGAAGCAAAGAAGAAAAAATTCAAAGTACCGCATACCTATGTAATTTTGTTCGCAATGATTATTATTATGGCACTATTAACTTATGTAATTCCAGCAGGCCAATATCAAAAAGTTGAAGGCCCCGGCGGAAGAATGATCGTTGACCCAAGCTCTTATGCAAGTGTGGAAGCAAGCCCGGCAATGCCTTTTGATATTTTAAAAGCATTTCCTAAAGGACTCGCCGCAGCACAAAGTATCGTATTTTTCATATTCATAGTTGGAGGCTCCTTTAACATAGTTAACCAAACAGGAGCTATTGAGGCAGGTATAAGCAAAGTTGCTTTAAGCCTCAAAGGTAAAGAAAAACTGATGATTCCTATAATAGTATTTGTATTCTCTCTAGGAGGCTCTACTATAGGAATGGCAGAGGAGGCAATTGTATTCGTTCCAATTGGTGTTGCTTTGGCAAGAGCTCTTGGTTACGACGCTGTTACGGGTATGGCAATGGTTTCGCTTGGAGCAGCGGCAGGATTTACTTCAGGTTTCATGAATCCTTTTACAGTAGGAGTTGCTCAGGGAATTGCTGAATTACCTTTATTCTCAGGTATCGGTTTAAGAATAATTATTTGGATTTGTACATTAATTTTGGTAATCGGTTATATCTATAGATATGCTAACAAGGTTAAAGCAGATGTTAAAAACAGTTACGTTTATGAACTTGAAATGCAGGAAAAAGATATGGCTATAGACTTAAGCAACGTAAGAAAAATGACTAAAAGAGATACTGCGGTTCTTTTAATATTCGTTGTTGGTATGGCTATACTAATATTCGGAGTGTTTAAATACGGATGGTATATTACAGAAATAGCTGCAATATTCCTGGCAATAGGTATATTCTCAGGTATTGCAGCAGCTATGCCTATAGATGATATTGCAAAACATTTCATTCTTGGTGCCAAAGATATGACAATGGGAGCATTGGTTGTTGGTTTGGCAAGAGGAATACTTGTAGTAATGGAAGGCAGTTTAATTATTGACACTATAATATATGGTCTTGCATCAGCAATTTCTGCTTTGCCAAAAGCTATAAGTGCTATAGGAATGCTTTTAGTTCAATCATTCTTAAACTTAATTATTCCATCAGGCTCAGGTCTTGCAGCTACAACAATGCCTATAATGGCTCCACTTTCAGATGTTATTGGAGTTACAAGACAAACAGCTGTATTGGGATATCAGTTTGGTGATGGTATTACAAACTCAATAGTACCTACATCAGGTGTATTATTGGCTAACTTGTCAATTGCAAAGATAAAATATGAAGAATGGGTTAAATTTGTAGGTCCTTTAATGATCTTATGGACAGTAATGGGCTGCATATTCATGATAATAGCAGTAATGATCAACTACGGCCCGTTTTAAGAAGCCCTGTCCTGGCATGAAAGATACATAAAAACAGGGACCATGCGCAAATAAGAATTCGATTGAAACAAAAAAGGGACGTCAGTCCCTTT
>JAGOIH010000019.1 GCA_017995755.1 Sedimentibacter sp.
AATATGTTGTTTTTATACCCAATGTAAAGTGTTCTTATTTCAGTCATTTTTTCATTCATCTGTATTTGCAGATCAGATGCTGTATCATAATCTCCCTGGGATATTGCTGTTTTAATCTTGGTAAATATACACTTTTTAGTCATGCTGTCCTTCATAAGCTTTGTTTTTAAATAAACAATCTTCTCCCAATTTACTACGTCCAAATCTGTAGCGTGGTCCGACTCGCTGTGGAGTTTCACAAATGTTTTTAGCAGTACTATATTATCATGTATTATCCTTCCTGCAAGCTCATTTTTCCACTTTTCCGCTGTTGATATTCTGAAGGAATTAATAATTTCTTCCGTGAAAACATCGCCATTTTTCAAAACCTGCTGTTTAATCTGGTTAGAGGAAAATGCATTTATATTTTCCCAAAGGGTTGTGGGTGCCTTTCCGTAAAGTTTATCTCTTTCTTCCTGTGAATAATACACAAATACATCAAATTCGCTTCTGTATTCCCGGAACTTTTCCAGGTAGATCCCATCCTCGCCGTATTTTTTTGATATTTCTTTCTCCAGCATCCGGCAATCCATTCCTGCATCGATTACTGACACTATTCCGTCTAACATTGCCTGGATACATGCAGCTATAACAAGGTAAGTGTTGGAATAAGGATTAGGAGACCTTAATTCAAACCTGGTTACACTTTTATTGTCAATATTTCTGATTAGGCCAATTAAAACAGACCGGTTTCTCGAAGGTGCATCCTTGGTGCCTCCCAAGGAGGTTACAGTGCACACAGGGGCTTCAAATCCGGGTTTAAGCCTGTTAAAGGCATCATTTGCAGCAGACACTATGGGATTTATTACTTCATAATTTTTCAGTATGCCCATAAGGGCACCATAGCCTATTTCGCTTAAATAATCCTTTTTCATGTTTTCGGGAGAAAATAAATTTATTTTTCTATTATCTTTAAGCCTTACTGCTGCCCCCAAGTGAGTATGCTTTCCGTTTCCCGTAACACCCTCTATGGGCTTGGCTTTGAATAATACTTCCAAACCGTTATATCTGAACTGGTCTTCAATTAGCTCCTTTATGAAAATTTCATTGTCAGCTGCCTGGAGAGGATTTGAAAATCTCCAGTCAATTTCTAGCTGCTCCATTACGTGGGTTATTCTTCCCTTTGCATCTATTCTATTGGTAATGCCACCAACTTCCTTATGTGCCATTTCCGGTTTTAAATCATAGCATTCCATTAATCCCATTATTTTTTCCAAAACTGTCCTTACAGTTCCCGTTGTTCTTTTCCAGTACTGCTCCTTTAGTACCTGGGATGCATGAAGTTCTTCAAAATCTGCACTTTGTTCCGGTGTTTTTACCCACATTTCAAGCTCAGTGGCAGCTGTCAGTAAAACCTCATCCACCTCGTCATATTTAAACCCTAAGGACTCTGTAATATAAGGAACTTTTTTTAATATATTGCTTATTTCATTTTTAAAATTATTTTCCGCTCTTTTAAGAATTGACCTGGAACATACCAATTTTTCATTGTGCATAATAAAAGAAGGTATTTTTAAAGTTCCCACAGGGAGTCCGTTTTCATCGTTATAATATTCGTAATTATAATCCACAAACCATGTACAGTCACAATCCGGCAGCAGATCAACCCTGGCATCGCTTAAATCAGCTATACCCTGAAGTTCAACGCTGGATCCGTCTGTCTGTATGCCATATTTAAGCATTTCCTCCATATCCTTTATAAACAATTTAACGGGTATTTTTTCGTCTGTACCGTTTCCGCCTATATCTACTCCCATAAAGGATACAAATTGTATTTCCTGATGGTCTCCTAAAATTTTATTCAAGTTTTCAATATCGTGATATTCAGGCTTTATTGTATAAATCATTTTGTTCATAAACTTTTATATCCCCTTTACATATGTCCCCTGACAAATCTCTATAAGCTCAGAGGGTTCGAATATTAAATAATCCGGTTCATTTTTTTTAAGACTTTCAACTGTATTATAACCCCAGCCTACTGATGCTATATCCATGCCTGAATGCCTTGCAGCTGTTATGTCTCTTATTTCATCTCCCACATAAAGAAATTCATGTAGTTTTATCTTTTCCTTTTTTACAATTTTCTTCATCTTTGATTCCTTGCCAAACATTGCGGCACTTAAAATCAAATCAAATGCATCAACATTATGTGCTTCCAGGAAAAGTTTCACATTAGCTTTGGAATTAGTAGTTATTATTGCTGTTTTTACACCCATATCCCGAAGCCTGCCTATTATTTGGAAAATATCGGGTTTACAGAGACTTATATTTTGTATGTCATTAGTTAAAAGTTTTTTCCCTTTCTTTAAAATGAACGGAAGGTATCTTTTTTTAAGTTCAACATATGCCATAACATCCCTGGCATTCATCTTCTTTAGATGACCAAGCTCATCCATTGTAATATTTCTTAAGTTGTATTTTTCAGCTAACTTTTGATAAATAATGAAATTTGCTTCTTCAGTATCAGCCAAAGTTCCATCAAAATCAAAAATTACATATTTATATTTCACCCAAATCATCCTTAATATTAATTTTTTTATTAACTATATTATATTTTTTTTAATCAGTCAATTTAAAAAAACTCCTTAAAGGAGTTTTTTTACAGAATTAAGAATTATATCAGTTGAATCTGGGGTGGGTCTGTGGTTTCACCGGTTTTAGGATTCACAAAGGCAAGCCAGTATCCGTAGCCTTCTTTATTGTCTTCTCTGGCGTATGACCAATTTTTAAAACCGGTCACACCCTTATATGGCTGTTCTTCCTTGGTAAATCCGCCTGGCACACCATAAATAAACCTTGTAATTTGATCTTTATCCTTACAGATACCAAAAATATAGTGGCCGTATTTTTTCATGAGACTTGCACAGGTGGTCACACGGGCAGACATGGGATAGGGATAATATGAGCTTATTATCTGATTGTAATAAGGCAGTATCCCTGTTTTCATGCCGGTTTCATCATAGGGTATATACCACCATTTAAAATCCTTTAATCTGACTGATAAAGGTTCAACTTCTTTATAAGCATTTAATGTTTTATATAATTTTTCATCGAATCTATTTTTGTACCTTTGCTGAACAGCGAGCTCCTCGGCTTCCTTTGCTTCTTCTTTTGTCTCTTCTCCTGTTTCCTCTTTTCCTGCTTGTTTAACTTCTTCTTTTTCCTTTTTTACAGGTATTTTTATCGTTTTCACCGGCTCTTCCACCACTTTTTTAATATCTTCTTTTATTTGGCCGGCTGATTCCTTTTCTGCTGCCCTCATTATGTCTTTTTCTTTTATTGCCCTTATCTCCCGTAACCCTTTGGCTTCAATTATTTCTTTGGGCTCTAGTACTTCTTTTGCGGCCTTCATATATTCCTGCTCATCTGCCTTAGGTTTTGGCTCTTTTGACTCCCGGAATTGTTTTTCATCTGCAAAAATATTTTTTTCGGGCTCATCAGCATCTTCTTCCAGCTTTCTTACCATGTCCGGGCTTGATGTACTGAATAGGTTTGAATACAAAACAATCTTTCCATCCTTCACCACTGCACATATGTTGTAATCCTCAATAGCATTGCTGTTTCCAAAGGTAAGTATTTTCTTTATTATTCCTTTTTTATTGTTTATATCTCCCAGCTTGATTTTATTGTGTTTATCCTTATATAAATAAACTTCGCTTGTTGACTTCGGGTCACCTAAATTCTCAGCTGCTACAATCATGTTTCCTTTGTTTCCTCTCATGTCCAGACGTACATATCCTTTAGAATTATCTTTTTTATTAACCGGTTCAAAAAATTTCAGCACCCTATAATTTTTATTGTTCATAAAAACCTCCTACTATACCTGTTATTTATTTATATGCTGATTTTTTCGTATAATTACATTTTTATGGCAAGCTTTGATTATATAAGCCTTGCAATATCGTATAAGTTGCTTACCAAAAGCCAGTTCTGGGGAAAATATCTCATAATGTTCCAGTAGCCGACACCTTCGAAGCCGTATTCACTGAATAAATTCAATTTTGCCATGATGCTTCTTGCATCTTCAAACCAAACCCTGTGCTGCCTTCCCTGCTGGTCATAATATATGAAGTAGGGAGCTTGGGATACCTCATCATATTGAATATATGCCCCAACCTCAGCCGCCAGCTCAACAGCTTCCACATTAGACACAGAATCAGCTCTCGATACCCCTTGAACATAGGGCAGAATAAAATCATAACCATAGTTAGGTATGCCCATATAAATCATTTCTCTGGGTATTTCAGTAACTGCGTAATCCAGTACTTCCCTTACCTTGTTAACAGGCGACACAGCCATGGGAGGACCGTAAGTATAACCCCATTCATAAGTCATGAGAAGGACTCTGTCTGAAGCTTCGCCGATTCTTGGATAATTATGAGCCTCATAAAGAAGTCCAGGCTGGTTTGCTGATGTTTTCGGTGCCAGCGCAGTGAATAGAGTATATCCTTCAGGGCTTATCCTGTCATGAACATTTTGTATAAAGTTTATAAATGCTTCTTCATCTTCCGGCAGCACATATTCAAAATCTATGTCCAATCCGTAATAACCTTTTTGTCTTAATGTTTCCAATACATTTTCAATCAGATTATTCTGAACAACAGGATCATTTAGAATTACGTGTGCCAATTCATTGCTGAAGGTTCCTTCCTCGGTCAATGTGGATATAAGCATCAGAGGGGCAACACCGAAATCCCTTGCCATTCTGATTAATTCTTCATCTTCTATGCCGATTAATTCACCTTGCTCGGTGATTCCGTAGGTAAATATTGTCAGATAAGTTAGATATGGCAGTGTTTTCATAAGTACTGTTCTGTCTATGTTCGGATATGTATATCCAAGAGTATATATGAGGCCTCTTTTTTCCGCAGAATTGCTTATTGTGATTTGATCACCGGGCATAATTTGATCTGCGTATTCAATAAATGGATTTAGCTGCAGCAAATTTACTGTTGTTGTATTGTATTGCCTGGCAATGCCTGCCAATGTTTCCCCCGGCTGTACAACATGAATCGTTTCCGGAATAAGTATCACTAAAGTCTGACCGGGCACAAGGACATTGGATTTTTTAAGCTCGTTATCTATTATTATTTTTTGCGGTGATATATTGTATTGACTGGCTATTGAATATATTGTTTCTCCGGGCTGTACAACATGAATTATCATATTCATTCTCCTTTCTGTTCTATCCATTAATATATGCATTAAAATTTCAAGTGTTATAAAAAAGGAATGCAATATAAGATTAGGTATCGCGGAGAATACAACATGGTTTAGTGCATCGCAGGGGAATGCAGCAAATTTGTTTGCTCCTTGTGTCACACAAATTTGGCATTCTGTGCGGTTGACCTACCAGCCATATGTTCTTCGCTATGGCTCGAACATATGGGGTTAGGTCATACAAAAAAACACACCATAAAATTATGATGTGCTATAAAAAATATTGTTTTGTAAACAAGAAAAAATAATAAAAATATTAAGCGAACATTTGCAGGACACGACTATAATTCTTAGCGAATGAAGGTTTAAAAATCCGTTAGGCAGCTTGCACTGTTTGAGCGTAGCGAGTTTGCAAGCTGTAGGATTTTTAACGGTCATGAGCTATTAGAATTATTCGTGTACGAAACCGTGAGCGCATATTTTTGTTTTTTTTGCCTGTAGTAATTATCAAGCTAATGCTTATGGTAAATGTTATAAACTATTCATTGCACTAGGGAGACATTAGCCTTTGTTAATTATCTCTTTTACAATTTCTGCGGCTTTTTGCGGGTCTGCCTTTCCCTTTGTTTCCTTCATTATATATCCTATGATAGACCCGAATGCCTTCTCCTTGCCTCCCAGGTATGATTCAACGGCCTCCTTGTTTCCGGAAACGGCTCTCATGCAAATTTCTTTAAGGGCATCATCATCTATGCCTTCCATATCTTTTTTGGATATGAATTCATTCACAGGCTTTCCTGTATCAAGCATTTTTTCAAGAGCATTGCTTGCCATGCTGGAATTGATTTTTTTATTTTCAAGCAAGTAAATCAATTCATTTATATAGGCGGGCGGTATGGAAATCCTGCATTCTTCTTTATCTGAGTCTGTGGGAATTCTTCTGAATACCTGCCCTAATATATAATTGGAAACCAATTTCTTATTCTTTATATCTTTGCCTGCCTCTTCAAAATATTCGGCAATTTTTTTGTATTTTATCAGAAGGTCGGCATCATCCTTGGGGAGACCATACTCATTCATAAATATATCCATTTTTTCGTCCGGAAGCTGTGGAAGCTGGCCCTTTAATCTGTTTATTTCTTCTTCTGTAACTTTGATATTAACTAAATCAGGGTCTCTGAAATATCTGTAGTCATCAGCATCTTCCTTCCCTCTCATACTTTCAGTAATATTCAGGTCAGAATCATACCTTCTTGTTTCCTGTTCAATTACACCCCCGCTTTCCAATATGTCCACATGCCTGTTAAATTCATATTCCATTGCTTTTGCTATGAAATTCAGTGAGTTCATGTTCTTTATTTCCGTTCTGGTGCCATACTTTTCTTGACCCTTTTCCCTTACGGATATATTAACATCACACCTCAGTGAACCTTCCTGCATCTTAACGTCAGAAACACCGATATATTTCATTATCAGTCTTAACTTTTCCATATACTCTAAAACTTCATCAATACTTCTGAAATCCGGCTCTGTTACAATCTCAATAAGAGGAACTCCTCCTCTGTTGTTATCTATGTAAGTGTCTCCTCTTTCATGAATAAGCTTGCCTGCGTCTTCCTCTATATGTATTCTGTTTATATTAATATTTTTCCCCGATGAAAGCTTGATATATCCCTCATAGCAGATAGGCTTGTCAAATTGTGATATTTGATATGCTTTAGGCAGGTCAGGATATACATAATTTTTACGGTCCATTTTTGAAACATTTCTTATTTTGCAATTAGTGGCAAGGCCGGCCTTAACTGCGTATTCCACAACCTTTTTATTAAGCTTTGGTAAAGTCCCGGGCATTCCCATACATATGGGACAACAGTGAGTGTTTGGCTCTCCTTTGAATTCTGTCGTACACTTACAAAATATTTTTGTATTCGTAGATAATTCGATATGTGTTTCAAGTCCTGCAACTAATTCATAACTCATATTTCCACCTCCGGATAAGGAGACCTTCCGCCTGTCTTTTTTGTCAGTTTTTCAAATTGATAGGCTGCATTTAGAACCTTATAATCCTCAAAACTGTTTCCTATTAACTGCATGCCTATAGGCATCTTATTTTCGTCAAAACCGCACGGAACCGAGACTGCAGGCAGACCGGCAATATTTACCGGAACGGTGCAGATATCCATCATATATATTTCTACCGGGTCAGCTAATGCTTCTCCCTTTTTATAAGCAGTAACCGGTACAGAAGGAGTTAGGATGACATCACAGCTTTTAAATATATTTTTAAAGTCTTGAATTACTGAAGATCTTAAGTTTTGTGCCTTCCTGTAATATGCATCATAACGGCCCGAGCTTAGCGCATAGGTCCCTAAAAGTATTCTTCTTTGAACTTCCCTGCCGAAGCCTTCGCTGCGATTCTTGCATATCATTTCATTTATATCTTTGTAGCTGTCTGTTTTATATCCGTATCTTATACCGTCATACCTGCCTAAATTAGATGATGCCTCTGCACATGAAATAATAAAATAAGCAGGGAGAACAGCATGGAGCCTGGGCATTTCGAAGTTTATTATTTCAGCCCCTGCATCTTGGTATGCCTTTATTGCTTCTTCTAATGAGCTTTTTACTTCACCATTTATTCCTTCAAAATATTCCTTTGCTATACCGATTTTAAGCCCCTTAACACTTTTGTCCAGTTTATCACTTGCAGTGGTTTTGCTTCCTGTTGATGTGGAATCCTTGGGGTCATAAATTGATATAGTATCGTAGACTATTGCAGCGTCCTCTGCAGATTCAGTTATAGGTCCAACCTGGTCTAGGCTTGAAGCATATGCAACAACTCCATATCGTGATACAGTACCGTAAGTAGGCTTTAATCCAACCAGGCCGCAAAAGCTTGCAGGCTGCCTAATGGAGCCTCCGGTGTCCGAACCTATGCCAAATGCCGCCATATTCCCTTTAACTGAAGCAGCTGCCCCTCCTGAGCTTCCTCCTGCAACATAATCCGTATTGTTAGGATTCAAGGTGCCTCCAAAAATTGAAGTTTCACAGGATGAGCCCATGGCAAACTCATCCATGTTGGTCTTTCCTAAAAGCACAGCATTTTGGTTTTTTAAAATTTCCCAAACCGTTGCATCATATATTGGATAATAACCTTTAAGCATCCTTGAGCAGCATGTTGTTTCAATATCCTTAGTTGATATATTGTCCTTTAGAGACATGGGTATCCCTTCCAGGGGCATCAGCTTTTCCCCAGCTCTTATTCTTTCGTCAACCTTTTCTGCAGTTTTCAGTGCCTCATCAGCCGTTACATTTACATATGCATTAATAATTTTATTTTGCTTTTCGATTGCTGTTAAATACTTCTTTGTCAGTTCTACACATGAAATATCTTTGTTTTCCAATAACTTTTGTATATGTTTTATTTTGCTCAAATTTTCACCCCCTGAGGCTCTTCCTGACTACAAAATATCCGTTTTCTCCGCCTTCTCTGTTTTTCAAAATTTCATCCCTGTCATAAGAATCCACAACAATGTCTTCGTTAAATGCATTATAAATATTGTTGATATCTCCGAATTCGTTATCCTGGTCTTCAACAACACTGTTTATTAAGTCTGCGTACTCTATCACTGTTGACATATCTTTTATAAGCAGGTCGATTTCATCATCCTTCACTGACAATTTGGCAATTTTAGCTATACGCAAAACTTCTTCCTTCGTTATCATTTTCTCACCTACCTCAATTTTATATGAACTTCTCTCAATTGCTGTTCAGTAACTGTGCATGGTGCATTTGTCATTAAATCCTGGGCATTGTTATTCATTGGGAAGGCTATAACCTCTCTTATGTTTTCTTCTCCCGTAAGAAGCATTATAATTCTGTCAATCCCCGGAGCCATGCCTGCGTGGGGTGGTGCTCCGTATTTAAACGCATTGAATAAGGAGGCGAATTTTGTCTGCAGCTCATCTTTGGTGTATCCTGCTATTTCAAATGCTTTAATCATTATATCCAAATCATGGTTTCTTACAGCTCCCGATGAAAGCTCTATTCCGTTACATACAATATCATACTGGAAAGCTATAATGTCAAGAGGGTCTTTTTCAATCAATGATTTTAGTCCTCCCTGGGGCATTGAAAATGGGTTGTGGGTAAATGCCGTGGCCCCTGTTTCTTCGTCTACTTCATACATTGGAAAATCAACGATAAAACACATTTCATACCTGCTTTCATCTATTAAATCAAGCCTCTTTGCCAGCTCGGTTCTAATCTGCCCTGCTAGCTTGGGTGCATGGTCCTTTGTATCTGCTATGAAAAACAATACGTCTCCCGGATTTAAGTTTGCTTTATGAGCCAGTTCTTTTCTGTCTTCCTGAGAAAGAAACTTATCTATAGGACCCTGGTATTTCATTTCATCGTCAACCTTGATGTAGCCAAGCCCCTTCATGCCGATTTTTGTAGCAAATCCCAGCATATCTTCGAAAAAACGCTTTGGCTGTGATGAACAGTCAGGCACATTGATTGCTCTCACCGTTTTCTTCCTGAATGGTGCAAAATCTGTTTTCTCAAACATAGGGCTTATATCTATAATTTTCAGCGGGTTTCTCAAATCCGGTTTGTCAGACCCGTAAACAAGCATTGCTTCTTCATAAGGAATTCTTTTAAAAGGAGGTTTGGATACTTCCCTGTTAGAAAACTTTGTAAATGTTTGGTACAATACTTCTTCCGCAGCCGAAAATACATCCTCCTGAGTTGCAAAGGACATTTCAAAATCAAGCTGATAAAATTCTCCCGGTGACCGGTCAGCTCTTGCATCTTCGTCTCTGAAGCAGGGAGCTATCTGAAAATACTTGTCAAATCCCGAAACCATCAAGAGCTGCTTAAATACCTGAGGGGCTTGAGGCAGAGCGTAGAACTTTCCCGGATGCTTCCTGCTTGGTATAATATAATCTCTTGCACCTTCAGGAGAAGATGATGTTAGAATCGGTGTTTGGATTTCCAAAAAACCCATATCTGTCATCTTGCTCCTTATAAAGGATATAACCTGGGACCGGAGAATAATATTTTTTTGGACCTCTACGTTTCTTAAGTCCAAAAACCTGTATTTCAGCCTAAGATCCTCTTTTGTTTCTTTCGATGTTGTAACATCAAAAGGAAGGAATTCTCTGACCTTGCCAAGCACATCTATGCTGTCTGCTTCGATCTCAATGTATCCAGTATCAAGTTTCTTGTTTATTGTGTCTTCATCTCTTTCAGCAACAAGACCGGTTACCCGGATTGCACTTTCTCTTGGTATTCCCTCAAGCATTTCTTCATCTTCCACAACTACCTGTACAATGCCGTACTGGTCTCTTAAGTCCACAAACTTAACGCCTCCGTGGTCTCTTACATTTTCAAGCCATCCTGATAATCTGACCTGTTTACCTATATCACTTTCCCTTAACTGCCCGCAGGTGTGAGTGCGGTACTCATTTGCTCTCAGCATAATAATTTCCTCTTTCTACATAATAATATTTTTTAATTTACAAATTTTATCGCCTTGGGTAATACGCAATCTACTTTCACCATTTTATCTATTTGGGGACATTCCTCTGACTGCAGAGACTATCCCTCCGGTAGAGGTGTGTCCCCATACCTATTTTGTCGAAGAAATTGGGTTAGGGCATACGCAGTCTCAATCACCAAATTATTTGCTCCTTCCGTCGCATAATTTGGGATTTCGTTGCGGTTGACCTACCATCAAGACTTTCTCCCTCCGGTCGAAGTCTTGGGTTAGGGCATACAAAAACTCCTCCATCCCCGGAAAGGGACGAAGGAGTTGAATTTCGCGGTACCACCCTAATTAGCATATACTTACATATAGGCTCACTCAAAAGACACTGACATGTCTTTGCCGCTTTATCGCTCGGATGCGTTTGAGCCTACTAATGCATGTGCAGTTTTGGTCAAAAGCTCAGGGATGTTCTTCCTTTATAATCATTGTAATAGACTTTCACCGGCGCTATCTCTCTGTGACTTTAATTATAAAGTACTCTTCCCATCATCGCTAAATATTTCCTTGTTTTTATAAATCTAATATAGTTTTTATAATTTGTCAAGAGGATTTTTTTATTTTTTATCGTTTGTAAAAATTAAATCCTTGCCATCGGCTGTAATCTTTATTGTGTCAGATTTCTGTATTGCTCCTTTTAAAAGCTCTTCTGATAGTTTGTCTTCGATTTGTCTTCTTATTTCTCTTTGGAGGGGCCTCGCTCCGAATACCTGGTCAAATCCTGCATCTGCCAGCAGGTCCTTTGCCTTGTCATCGACCTCTATATGGATGCCCATCTCATCAAGGCGCTTTGACAGATTGTTTATCATCAGCGACACAATTTCTTTTATATGATCCTTATTCAATGAATGGAAGACGATTATTTCATCGATACGGTTTAAAAACTCAGGTCTGAATGTTCTTTTTAATTCATCCAGCACATTTTCCTTCATTTTCTCGTATTCGTCTTTTTCTGCATTTGTGGAACTTGCTGCAAAACCCATAGTTTTTTGCTTCTTAATGGTAGATGCACCCACATTGGATGTCATAATAACTACTGTGTTCTTAAAGTTCACTGTTCTTCCCTTTGCATCTGTCAGCCGCCCGTCATCCAGTATTTGCAGCAGGATGTTGAATACATCCGGGTGGGCCTTCTCGATTTCATCAAACAATATTACAGAATATGGCTTTCTTCTTATTCTTTCCGTTAACTGACCTCCGTCATCGAATCCTACATATCCCGGAGGCGATCCTATCATTTTTGACACGGAATGCTTTTCCATATATTCAGACATGTCAACCCTTATCATTGCATCCTCGTCACCGAACATGGCTTCGGCAAGCGCCTTTGACAGTTCGGTTTTTCCCACGCCTGTAGGACCTAAAAATATAAATGAGCCTATTGGTTTTTTCGGGTCCTTCAGACCTACCCTCGACCGTCTGATAGCCTTTGACAAGGCTTCAACAGCCGGCTCCTGGCCTATTACCCTTTTGTGAAGAATTTCCTCCATATTAAGAAGTCTTTCCGATTCATCTCCCTGGAGCTTTTTAACCGGAATTCCTGTCCATTGGGATACTACGTCTGCTATATCTTCGTAGGCGATTTTTATATCCTTTATGTTTTTTGCAGCCCATAATTTCTTTTGTTTATCAAGTTCATCGGATAGTTTCTTTTCTTCATCCCTTAATGAGGCTGCCTTTTCAAAATCCTGGTTGTTTATAGCAGTTCTTTTTTCAGTGTCAACTTCTTTTATTTTATCTTCCATTTCCTTTAGTTCTTTGGGGGCAGTGGATGATTTCAATCTTACCCTGGAAGCCGCCTCATCTATTAGATCTATAGCCTTGTCAGGCAGAAATCTGTCTGAAATATATCTGTGGGAAAGATTTGCTGCAGCATCTATTGCTTCGTCTGTGATTGCCACCTTGTGATGAGCTTCATATTTATCTCTTAATCCCTTAAGAATCCTGATAGTGTCTTCAACTGTTGGCTCCTCAACTATTATCGGCTGGAATCTTCTTTCAAGAGCCGCATCCTTTTCAATGTGTTTTTTATATTCGTCTATGGTAGTTGCACCTACAACCTGAAGCTCCCCTCTTGCCATCACGGGTTTTAAAATGTTTGATGCATCTATTGCTCCTTCTGCAGCTCCCGCACCGATTATTGTATGCATCTCATCGATGAACAAAATAATATTGCCTGCTGCCCTTATTTCGTCAATGGCATTTTTAAGTCTTTCTTCAAATTCTCCCCTGTATTTTGCTCCTGCTACCATTCCGGCCATATCCAAAGTAATTACCCGCTTATCCTTCAAAGTTTCAGGAACGCTTCCTTTAATAATCTCCTGGGCCAAACCTTCCGCAATGGCTGTCTTGCCCACGCCGGGCTCACCTATGAGACAAGGGTTGTTTTTTGTTCTTCTTGAAAGTATTTGAATTACTCTTTCAATTACATTTTCCCGCCCGATTACCGGGTCTAATCTTCCTTCCTTGGCACGCTGATTTAAATCAGTGCCGTATTTATCTATGGTCCTGGTATCTGAGTTTTCCTGTGCCATACCGCCGCCCATATTGGGATTAACCGGCTCCTGGCCCCCTCCCCCATGCATGGACATAAGAACCTCATTTTTTAAATCTTTTAAATTCACTGCTGATTTAATAATCTGAGCTCCTATACCTTCACCCTCCTCTATAAGCCCCAGTAAAATATGCTCTGAGCCTACATAAGGCGTTTTAAGCTGTGCTGCAAATTGGCGGGCAAGCTCTATTATATATTTGCTTCTTGGGCTTATGGTAATGTATTCAGGTATAGAATCTCCCATGCCTGTTGAATTTTTTATTATTTCTCTGACTTTTTCAACATCTAATTTATCTCTGAGTAATTTTCCTGCAATACCTTCCTCTTCAATCATCAGACCAAGTAAAATATGTTCAGTACCTAAAACATTTTGTCTGAATCTTTTCACTTCTTCCTGAGCAAGGGCTAATGCATTTTTTGCAGAATTATTTAATCCTCCCATCATATCTTTCATCTCCTTTTTGTATATATTAACTCAATAATTCACTTCTAATTATTTCCGCTCTTTTTTTATCTCTTTCCTTGGGGGAAAGTTCTTTTTCTTCAATAGTTGAAATATTATTTGGCTGGCTCCAAACCATGAGCCGGTATATATTCTTGCCCTTTACCATGGGTGTTATTCCCATTTCGCTTCCCAGTTTAATCAGAGACAAGAGTTTCATTGCTTCATCCGAAGATATTTTTCTTGCATTTGTCAATAAACCGTAAGCTCTGTAAAAATCATCCTCCAAATCATCATAATTATTCTTCAAAAGGTGGTCTCTTGTTTTATTTTCCTTTTCAATAATCTGCATTACAATTTGATTTATCTTTTCAATCAATGTTTCTTCAGAAACACCCAGTGTTCCCTGGTTTGAAATCTGATACAGATGTCCTATGGACTTTGTTCCCTCACCATATACTCCCCTGACTGCAACCCCCAGTTGTGAGACCCCGTAGAGAAGCTTGTCGATTTGGTTTGTTATGGACAGTGCAGGCAGGTGGAGCATTACCGATGCCCTCATGCCTGTTCCTATATTAGTTGGGCAGGCTGTAATATATCCCAATTCATTGTCAAAAGCATAATCAACATTTTCTTCGATTATATCATCCACATTATTGCTGATTTCCCAGCATTCCCTCAAGGATAGACCATCTTCTATGGTTTGAATTCTAATGTGGTCTTCCTCGTTTATCATTACTGAAATTTTTTGGTCGGGACTTAGAAGAAATGCGCCCGCATCCTTTTTATTTGCCAATGCAGGAGATATAATGTGGTTTTCTATCAGGGAATTTTTCTTGATATCAGAAAGATCCTTAATGTAAGTCAGCTTGTAATTTTTATCATGCTTGCTTAAGGCATTGCTTATCTCTCCAATTACGCAGTTAGCTTCTGCTTCACTCATGATTATGGGGAATTTGTAGTTTTTTAAATTCCGTGCAAGTCTGATTCTGCTGGTTATTACAATATCATTGTTTTCCAAATCATTCATCCCCCTTTTTATTTTCCATCTCGTGAATTTTGTCTCTAAGTTCTGCCGCCAGTTCATATTCCTCCCTATCAACAGCAGCCTTCAAATCATTTTTCAGCCTTTCAATATCCATTTGCACCTTGTAGTCTCCCCCTGCTCTTTTGGGGATTTTCCCTGTATGTCTGTCAAATCCCTGCATACTTTTTATAACAGGCTTCAATCTTCCCTTGAATGAGTCAATGCACCGGCTGCATCCGAATTTGCCTGTATTTCTGAAGTTTTCGTATGTGGTGCCGCAATTTGGGCAGGACTTTGCCGGCAGGTATGTTTTATTGTTAAAGGTATTGTTCAGCATAGCAGAGAACAAGTTTTCCATTGAAATATTTGAGTTTAAAATTGCCTGGTTCTTTTTCGCACATTCCTCGCACAGATGGCTTTCTGTCTTTTTTCCGTTAATTATGTGAGTTAAATGCACATTGGCTTCATTTTTGCCGCATTCGTTACATAACATAGTAAACCCTCCTGTCATTTAATAATCTTTGTTTTCTACGGATACCAATATCATTTTTTTCAATAAATCAGCCCGCAGCTTGTTTCTGTCCTCATAAGCAACAATATTTAAAACCCTGTCGCTTAAAACACTTTGCATAACTCTTTTTTCGTCTTCTGTTATTACTTCTCTTTCCAAAAGTGCATTTATTAAATCAAGAGCTTTATTTAGTGTAATGCTGTCCCCTATTGTTTCATTCAATATACGCTTCAATTCTTCATCCATTGAGGACCTGACCTTTAAAATTCTTATATAGCCGCCCCCGCCTCTCCTGCTTTCCACAACATATCCCCTGTCATTGGTAAACCGGGTTGTGAGAACGTAGTTAATTTGAGATGGAGAACAGTCAAACTGCTGTGCCAGGATATTTCTTTGAATTTCAACTGCATCATTATTGTTTGCATCCATTAATTCTTTTATGAAACCTTCAATTATATCGCTTAAATTTGACACGCCGCACCTCCTTACTCAAGTCGATATGACTTTTGTTCTGCTGAATTTGACTTTGACTATCTTTGACCTTAAGCATATTCTAACACCTTTACAAAATAAATGCAAGGGTTTTTTTGAAAAACACTTCTTACACCAGTGGCAAAGAATAATACAGGACATAAAATAATAAAACAAGAAATTATAAAAGAGGTGATTATAAAATGTTAGGTATTCATACCCACAGCTTTGAAGGCCCTACCACTGTGAATGACAAACACAGGCATTTTTACAGCGGAATATCTTCTGCATCCCCTGATACTCCGGGACATGATCATAATATATCTGCCGTAACAACATTAAATAACGGGCACACCCACAGCTTCAGCGTAACCACAGCTCCGGCAATTCCCGTAAAACAAGGGCATTTCCATCCGTATACCGGAACAACAACTTTTAACAGTGGTCATGTTCATTACTTCAGAGGCAATACTACAATTTCCGGATAAAAAAATAATAATCGGCAGCATTAATAATGAGGCCGATTTTTTTATGTATAATACTGCTCATTTAACAATATGCATCCCCTGTTATCACCTTTCTTATGTTATATCCTTCGCTATATGCAGTTTTATTAATTTGTAAGCATCCCTGTTTTTGAAAACAAGAATTATAAGAATAGTATGTAAAGGTCCCCGGAGCTGATATATATTTTAAATATAAGATTTAAAATATTTAGTTTAAATTAATAACTTGATGGTATCATAATATTATCAGATAAAATTAACATTTAAAGTATGGAGGATTATAATGAATGCACAAAAATTTACCCAAAAATCATTGGAAGCAATTCAGGATGCACAAAATATAGCAATACAAAACCAAAATATGCAAATTGAGCAGGAGCATTTACTGTATGCATTGGTTGACCAGGAGGGCGGTTTAATAGGACAACTTCTTTTTAAAATGAATATTGACACGGAGCAGTTTAAAAACAAACTGAAAAGTATAATAGACAAAATGCCCCGTGTATCAGGACCCGGCAGAGAACCTGGAAAGGTCTATGTATCACAGGATGTGGACAGGACATTGGCAGATGCTGAAAATCAAGCAGAGAGAATGAAGGATGAATATGTTTCTGTTGAGCATATTATGCTTTCCTTGTTAAACAATCCAAAAATGAGTTTGAAAAGTTTATTTAATCAATTCGGATTTGACAAGGATAAATTCTTAAACTCACTAAGTGTTGTAAGGGGCAATACAAGAGTTACCAGTGATACTCCGGAATCAACTTATGATGTATTGGCCAAATACGGGTCAGATCTGGTTGAATTAGCCAAAAATAATAAATTGGATCCGGTAATCGGCCGTGACTCGGAAATTAGAAATGTGGTTCGTATTTTATCGCGAAAAACCAAGAACAATCCGGTGTTGATAGGCGAGCCCGGTGTCGGCAAAACAGCTATAGCCGAAGGTCTGGCTCTCCGTATAGTCAAAGGTGATGTGCCGGTTAATTTGCAGGATAGAAAAATTTTCTCGCTGGATATGAGTTCCCTGGTAGCAGGAGCAAAATTCAGGGGGGAATTTGAAGAAAGGCTTAAGGCAGTTTTAGAAGAAGTGAAAAAGAGTGAAGGCAGAATAATTCTTTTTATTGATGAGCTTCATACAATTGTGGGAGCAGGCAGGGCAGAAGGCTCCATGGATGCAGGCAATATGCTCAAGCCTATGCTTGCAAGAGGAGAGCTTCACTGTATCGGTGCAACAACATTAAATGAATACAGGCAATACATAGAAAAGGATGCTGCTCTTGAAAGGAGATTTCAGCCGGTTATGGTGGATGAGCCCACGGTTGAGGATTCAATATCAATACTCAGGGGCCTCAAAGAAAGATATGAAGTTTTCCACGGCGTGAAAATTCAGGACCAGGCATTAATAGCTGCGGCTGTATTGTCCAACAGGTATATATCAGACCGTTTTCTCCCGGATAAGGCCATAGATTTAATTGATGAAGCATGTGCCATGATACGTACAGAAATGGATTCAATGCCTACGGAGCTTGATGAAATATCAAGAAAAATAATGCAGCATGAAATTGAAGAAGCAGCCCTGAAAAAAGAGCATGATAAACTTTCAGAAGAACACCTGGCTGACATTCAAAAGGAATTGGCTGACATGAGAGCTCAATTTAAGGAAATGAAGGCGAAATGGGAAAATGAAAAGGGAGCAATTTCAAAGGTTCAAAAGCTTCGTGAAGAAATAGAAAAAGTAAATGCTGATATAGAACTGGCGGAAAGAAATTATGATTTGAACAAGGCAGCCGAATTAAAATACGGAAAACTTCCTGAGCTGCAAAAATCACTGCAGAAGGAGGAAGAATCAGCAGACAATGCAAAGGGCTCGAATAATCTTTTGAGAGACAAGGTGACTGATGAGGAAATTGCACGCATTGTGGCAAAGTGGACAGGTATTCCTGTTTCTAAATTAATGGAGGGAGAACGGGAAAAACTTCTGCGCCTTGACGAAATCCTTCACGAAAGAGTAATCGGGCAGAATGAAGCTGTCGACAAGGTCACTGAAGCAATACTAAGATCAAGAGCAGGTATTCAGAACCCTGACAGACCTATAGGTTCATTCTTGTTCCTGGGTCCTACAGGGGTAGGAAAAACAGAGCTTGCCAAATCATTGGCCCAGGCCTTGTTTGATGATGAAAAAAATATTGTGAGAATCGATATGAGTGAATATATGGAGAAGTTTTCTGTTTCAAGACTTATCGGAGCGCCTCCCGGATATGTGGGTTATGAGGAAGGGGGGCAGCTTACTGAAGCTGTAAGAAGAAAGCCCTATTCAGTCGTTTTGTTTGATGAAATTGAAAAAGCCCATCCGGATGTATTCAATATTTTGCTTCAGGTTCTTGATGACGGCAGAATCACCGATTCCCAGGGCAGGACAGTGGATTTTAAAAATACGATCATTATACTTACATCAAATATCGGTTCAAATTATATACTTGAAGGTATAAACAGCGGGGGTGAAATTACGGAGGAAGCAAAGGCAACTGTAAACAGTCTGCTGAAGCGTCAGTTCAGGCCTGAATTCTTAAACCGCCTTGATGAGATTGTATTTTACAAGCCTTTGAAAAAATCAGAAATTTCATCAATACTTGGTTTGTTGTTCAAGGACCTTAACAAGAGGCTCGGCGACAAACAACTGTCTGTTTCCGTATCCGAAAGGGCTAAAGACTATATCATTGATACAGGATATGACCCTGTTTACGGTGCAAGACCATTGAAACGTTTTGTTCAAAGCAGCGTGGAAACACTGATTGCAAAATTGATAATATCAGAGGATTTAGATCCAAACACAATTCTCCAAGTGGATTACGACGGCAGGCAGCTAATTATTAATCACTGAACATCAGCGCAATTATCGAAGCTTTAGTTTTAGGTGTCTATGCAAAACAGGGAGTTGTCTTGATCACTCCACAACAGCCTATTAACAAGGAGGATAAATTAGGCCGACAAAAACCTCCCGGTTACATAACCGGGAGGTTTAAATCTAGCCAAAATTTATTTAATTCTCATTTTCCGCCTTATAATCAGCAATTACCTTTTCTGCCAGGTTGGAAGGCATTTCATCGTATCTTAGGAATTCAACTTCGAAGGTGCCTCTTGCCTGAGTCATGGACTTAAGCTCGATTGCATAGGTGTACATTTCTGCCATTGGAGCTTCTGCCCTTACAATTTGGCTTCCGTCCAACTGCTGTTCCATACCAAGAATTCTTCCTCTTCTCTTGTTCATGTCACCCATTATGTCTCCCAGGTACTCATCGGGAATGTTGATTTCAACCTTTGCTATTGGTTCAAGAAGAATAGGTTTTGCCTCTGTCATACCTTTTTTGAAAGCTAATGATGCTGCAATTTTAAATGACATTTCGTTCGAGTCAACATCATGGTAGGAACCGTCGTACAAGGTAGCTTTAATATTAACAACCTTGCATCCTGCCAGAACACCTTTATCAAGGCATTCTCTAAGTCCTTTTTCTACTGCTGGAATATAGTTTCTCGGAACTGAGCCGCCGAATATTTCTTCATTAAATTCAAATTCTTCCTGAGTTGGTTCGAATCTGATATGAACATCTCCATACTGGCCTGCACCGCCTGATTGTTTTTTATGTTTTCCCTGAACATCCGATTTCCCTTTAATTGTTTCTCTGTAGGCAACCTTTGGAGCATTAAGGTCAACATCAACCTTATAGTTGTTCTTAAGCTTGCTTGCAATTACATCCAGCTGAATATTGCCCTGTCCGCCTACAATAAGCTCCTTGGTTTCAATGTTTCTTTCCATTGAGAATGTCGGGTCTTCTTCATTAAGTCTCTGGAGGCCGGTGCCTATTTTTTCATCACTGTCCTTTGTTTTTCCTGTAATAGCCATAAAATAGCATGGTTTTGGAAAATCAATTCTATCATAAACTATGGGAGCGGATTTTAAGGATATAGTATCACCTGTTTTAAAATTCTGAAGCTTGGATGTAGCACCTATGTCGCCTGCTGATACTTCTGAAACTTCTATTTGCTCTTTTCCTCTTAAGCAAAAAACGCTGCCTATTCTTTCTGATTCGCTGCTGTCAGAATTGTAAACATCTGTGTCTTTTTTCATTGTTCCTGACATAACTTTGTATAGTGAAATTTTCCCTACAAAGGGGTCAACAATTGTTTTAAATACAAATGCAGATAATGGTTCTGAAGGATTGCCCTTAAGTGAGCCTGCATCCAGAGCATTGGGCAGGTATTCCACAACTGTGTTCATAAGCATATCAGCACCCAATCCTTTTATTGCAGCTCCTACGATTACGGGAACCAATTCACCGGCAAGTACAGCTTTTTTAAGTCCCGTGTGAATTTCTTCGTCGGTAAATTCTTCTCCCTCAAAGTATTTTTCCAGTAATTCTTCATCTGTTTCAGCGACAGATTCCATTAGAATTGCTTTTAACTCTTCTGCCTTAGCTTTTGTATCCGGAAATGTTTCCACCGGTTTTGAATCTATATAGCTTTGTCCTTTCAATATATCCATATATCCGTCAATGTTCTCTCCCTTGCCTATGGGAAGTGCAAACGGAATTACTTTCTTACCGAATTTATCTCTTAAACTGTCAAGTAAGTCATCAAATTTAATATTTTCCTTATCTAATTTATTAATGAAAATAATTCTCGGCATATTTCTTTGTTCCAGGTATTTCCATGATTTTTCTGTCCCTACTTCTATTCCGGAGCTGGCATCGATAACTAATACTGCACTGTCTGCAACTTTTAAGGCACCATAAACTTCGCCGACGAAGTCAAAGTATCCCGGTGTATCTAAAAAATTAATTTTTGTATCTTGGTATTCAATCGGTATAACTGATGTTCCAATTGATACATGGCGTTCTTTCTCTTCTTTATCAAAATCGGATACAGTATTTCCGTCTTCTACTTTACCCATTCTGTTTGTTACTTTTGTATTTAACAAAAGAGCTTCCGTTATTGTAGTTTTGCCACAGCTGCTGTGGCCAAGCAGGGCTACGTTTCTGATTTTGTCTGCGTTATACGTTCTCATTAACTTTATTCCTCCTATGGGTTGTGCTTATTTATTCTATTTTACATTAAAAATAAATAATAATCAATATAATTTTACGATACCCGGCAAGGTATGTATGTAGCGTGAATTGACAAAGTAAATGCAACCCCATGATTCAAATATAGTTGCTTTTAGTCTTACAAATTTAAAGTTGCGTTTAGTTATGCAATATATATTTATATTAATTTTTATTAATTTGTATCTCTC
>JAGOIH010000141.1 GCA_017995755.1 Sedimentibacter sp.
TTAATCCCGTTAAATCTGTTGATGAACTTGCATTTAGAGAATTTATATCCCACTGAATATTGTATTTATCATTTGATTTTTTATGTTTGTCACTCATGCTGAATCTCCTTACTATGTTTTATTTATAGTATGTATAAAAAGAGAAATTTTAAACAAAATTTCCCCCTGCATTTTTTCAAGGGGAATTTATTTTCGAAATTTTCATTTTTCATCTGCTTGAAGATTCATAACATGCCTTTACAAATTCAACAGGCTGCTGTGTACGCTCTGCTGTTTCCTCGATTGACAATCCCTGGCCGATAAACCGCCTGACTACTGTTTCCATTCTTTCACCAACTTCTATTATATGCATGTCCGGGTCATAAAAACGAATTACTCTTTGTCCCCATGGATATTCTATCACATTATGAACATATTGAACCTTGAAGGATTTTAGGTCTTCTACAAATTCATCGAACTGGTCCTCCTCAAAATAAAGCTCAAAGTTATTGGATTTAAACAAAACATCATTTTCCGATTTTCTAATAAAATTAACCCATGACTCCTTGGTTTGCAGTGCGAAGTCACCAGAAAAAGTAATATTTGCTCCATAATCTATTATTACCCTTTGGTTTAAAACTTCTTCATAAAACTTTCTTGATACTGCCATATCATCTACAACTATCAGCGGCAGCTTATACTTCATATAAATTATCCTCCTTTTCTCAGTTATTCCCTCTTACTAAGTTAAGATTGAAATGATATTATTTGAAAGCTCAATTGTTTTATCTTCTATTTTCTGCATCAAATCTGCAGCATGTTCAAAATCCGGCCGGTCGTCAATCTGTACCTCTATTATAGAATCAACCCCCGGGCCTGTCTGGGAAAGTTTGTAACAACCTATGTCCATTTTTCTTAGCAGCTCTATATACTCAGCTTGCACTTTTCTGTTGCTGCCGCCTAACCATACTTCAAATCTATTTTGTTCATGGAGATATACCACTGCAATTTTTAAGTTTTTCTTTTTTAATTCAATGGGTGTGAAGGCAAAATATGTCATGTCCATGTAGCCAAAATACAGGGCGCTTGCTGCATATTCAGGATGCCTGCCCGCCATATAGTTTTTAAGTTCTGACATGAATGTCATGATGCCCTTATAGGCTTTTTGAATTTGACCTTTTCTTAACTGTATCGTGTATTCGTTTATATAATCATTTATCGTTTGCATTTTCTAGCTCCTTTACTCTTTTTTACTCTCTTCCCCGTTCCATCGATACTTTTTATTTTGGAGAAATATATCAAGATTGCAATCGTTCATAGCAATGCCTCAATTTGTTTCTTTGATTTTTTATCCAATATTTCACCTGTCAGCGCATATAAGATGAAGGTGTCTATTTCACCTTTTTTATGGCCTTTCCTTATAATGAGCAGTACATTCAGGATATCAAGCAGTATGGATTTACGCATGGTTTCTTTAACAGCCATGATATCAAAGGAAATTAAGCTAGAAGCTATTTTATCATTCAAGCCGGGCTTGGCTGCAGCAATTTTGCCCAAGGCCTGAATACATTGGCGTATTGTAATGGGCTTTTCGTCATTTAGAAGGATCAGGTATTCATCAATCGTATCTTCCATTCTGTTTTCCCCATCCCATTTCACGTTCTCAGCAATCAGCATCAAGCCGATGCTTCTTTGATAAGAATTGTCGTTTTTCAGTTTGTTACTGAAAGTATCCCAGTAGGGATATACATCATCAAAAAATATAGACCTGTTTTGCAAAAGGAGAAAAGCCTGATATCTGATACTATCATCTTTTAAATTCAGCCATTCAATAAGCTGAGGAATGTCCTCCTTGTTCAGAACTCTTGATGCGTTCTGCAAGTTTTCCCTTGGAATCAGCATAATGCTTTCTAATGTTATCATTAAATTACCCCCTATCAAATATTTCATTTGCTTTCTTTAAAACACACTATGATTACAACACTGTCTCTTTGAATAAATCATTCATATAATCTAATTAAACCGGACAGCGACAAAGGGTTTCTGTTTTTTAGCCACATTTTACCTTTTAGTTTATTATAATACTCTTTAAATAACTATACAATAATTATAATAAAATATCTTTCTATTCAAGGTGATAAAGCACATCTAAAATATTTATAAAAATTGTAAAATTTGTCTTGACATATTCCTTATTATTACCTATAATTACCTTATAAGTAATGATAAGGAGCAATATATGAATAAAGATTATTATACAGTTGAACAAATATCAAAAATGCTGGACTTGCATCAGAAAACAATTCAGCGGTATATTCGAGAGGGTAAACTCAAAGCATCCAAGGTTGGAAAAGGCTGGCGTATTAATGGTCATGACTTGAGCGTTTTTATTGAGGGAGACAGTAACAAAGAACCCGATATGGAGAAACCGATTGTCCGCAGCGCCCTGGCCTCAACTGTTATAGACATCATTGTATACGGAAAAGAGGATGCAATACGTATCATGAATGCTATAACAGGCGCTATTAATTCAAAGCCGCAGGGATATGGCAATTCCTCCATGCAATCTCAATACATTGAACGTGAAAACATGATTCGTGTTACGCTTTGGGGAGAAATTCATTTTATGGCAGTTATGATGGAAACAATTTCAAAATTAATAGAAGAAGAAAAGGAGTGAAATAATATGAATAACAGCGTATTTAAAACTGAGGAATTGCGGGATAAATTCCGGGCTTATTATAACAGCTTGCTCGGTCAGTTCCCTTTTGAGCAGCGATATGTCCAGACCGCCTTTGGACAGACATTTATGTTAATAGCCGGACAGGAATCCAACCCTCCTGTTATACTGTTGCACGGTTCCTGCAGCAACAGTGCATTCTGGTTTCCCGAAATTATGGCTCTTTCCGGCAATTACAGGGTCTATGCCATCGACATTATAGGTGAAGCCGGAAACAGCGATGAATACAGACCCGACTTGAACTCAGATGCATTTGCTCTCTGGATTAAGGATGTCCTTGGTGCATTAGGGCTTGAAAAGACAATTATTATCGGGAACTCCCTTGGCGGTTGGATGGCTCTTAAATTTGCATCATCTTTCCCGGATCATGTTTCAGAACTAATTTTAATAGCATCCTCAGGTCTTGCACAAATTCAGCCTCAGTTTCTTCTCAATGTAAAAGAGACAAGCCGGTCAGATGGGACAGTACCGGTTAACAATGACATATTAGGAGAACAAAATATTCCTAAAGAAGTGCTTGAATTTATGAATCTGATTGTTGAAAGCTATAACCCCGTTCAAGAACTGCCTTTATATACTGACGAGCAGTTAAAACATCTAAACATGCCTGTGTTATTTATTGACGGAGAAAATGATGTGATTATTGATGCAAAAGGCTCCGCGCAAAGATTATCACATCTGATACCATCAGCTGTGATTCATTTGCTTCCCAACAGCGGCCATGTTATTACTAATTCCATTGAATACATCCTGCCATTTTTGGAGAAGCATATGTAAAAAAATCGCATAGGTATTTAATAAAGCAGTCAAAATAAATAGCCGGTCTAAAAGGATTTCAATCTGTATAGGCCGGCTTTATTTTACAAATCAATTTCAAGCAATAATGGTGTATGGTCCTGTCTTGGACCTGAATCAATCATTTCAGATTTAATAACCTTATCAGCAATGCGGTCACTTACCAGCCAATAATCAATTCTCCAGCCGGAATTATTAATTTTGCTTGTTTTAACACGCTGGGCCCACCAGGAATAAATGCCCGGCACATCGCCATTAATATAGCGAAAAGTATCTGTAAATCCTCTTGCTAATAAATTAGTAAAGCCCTGGCGTTCCTCATCGGTAAAGCCGGCTGAACGGCGGTTGTTGTCAGGATGTGCCAAATCTATTTCTTCATGGGCTACGTTAAAATCTCCTGTAGCAATTACCGGCTTGTCCTTATCAAGTCCAGCCAAATAATCGGCATATTTTTCATCCCAGATTTGACGTTCTTCCAAACGATTCAAACTGTCCCCTGCATTTGGCGTGTAAACCTGTGTTAAGTAGAAATCATCAAATTCCAATGTGATTATACGGCCTTCCGCATCCATGGTGCCCGGTGCTCCAATTGACGGTAAAGTAACAGTTGGTTTTAAATCATTCTTATATAAAAACATGGTGCCTGCATAACTCTTACGGGCTGGCTCTACTGAGCTGTTCCAGACAATTTCATAATCCGGAAACTTGTCCCTCAAAATTTCATAATGTTTTTTACCGGGACCATCACTTGATAACTTTGTTTCCTGCATGGCAATAACTTCCGGATTATATTGTGCAATTGTATTTAATACATCCTGAGATAATAAAGCACGCGCTGAATCACCTGTTATTGCTGCGTTTAATGAATCAATATTCCA
>JAGOIH010000142.1 GCA_017995755.1 Sedimentibacter sp.
CAATATTGTATTCTTTTATTTTTTTATATAAGGTATTTCGTCCTATACCTAATATTTTTGCAGCTTGAGTTACGTTGTTTTTTGACTGATTCAATGCTTTTTTTACAGCTTCAGCTTCAGCTTCTCTTAGTGTTGGTGTATGTTTATCTGAAAATTTGGTGAATTTCAGCTGTAAATGCCCAGGCAGGATTTCATCTTCTTCTGCAGCATAGTAAGCATATTCTATTGCATTTTCCAATTCTCTTACATTGTCCGGCCAAACCCATTTATGAAGCAGCTCCCTGGTATCATGTGATATTTTTTTATTGGTTCCATTCATCATATTGTACTGATTTAATACGTAGTCAGAAATAATATCCAGATCATCCTGCCTGTCTCTTAAAGTACAGCTTTAATAATACAATTATATCATAAGAATTTCAAATCAGAAGCGGCATTGTTTAAATCTTTTGAACTTTTTTAATCATTGTATCGTCAAATATTAAATGGTATAATTGACATAAGGCATCGAATCGCAATAATGAATACGAAAACTTACAATTCGGCAAATTGAATAATCTTATGTTTTGTGAATTCCTAAATCTGTTGGAAACGGCATAAGCTTTGATTATTACTAAAGAAAGGCAGGAAATTATGTATAAAAAGATATTGATACTTTTATTTGTTTGTGCCATGCTTTCTTCCTGTAAGAAGGATGAAAATGTATTACCTGTAGTAGAAACTCCGGTTGAATACAATGTTGAGGATAAGTATGAACTTACTGCCCTAAACTCGGATAAACAGGGAATTGACAATACTACTGTTTTTCAATTGACTTCAAAAGTAGAATTAAACGATAGCTTTATTAAAAATAATTTAGAGATACTTCCGGCTGAAGATTATAAAATTGAAAAAGTATCAGGAACTCTACATAATATTATTCCCCTTGCAGACCTTCGAAACGACCAAATCTACCAAATCAAGATAAATGATAAAGATGAAGACTACAATTATTCCTGGGCTTTTCAAACAAAGAAAAAGTTTGAAGTAGAAGGTACGCTGCCTGCAGATAAAAGCAGCTATGTACCGTCAAATTCAGGAATTGAAATGTATTTTTCCTTGAGCGGCTTAGGAGAATTGGATGATTTTTTTGAAATTAAGCCTCATGTTGAAGGAAAATTTCTGTATAAAAACAATACAGCTATTTTTGTACCCGATAAGTTTGAGGAAAACATCAATTATACGGTTACTATAAAAAAAGGATACGGTCTGAAAGATAGCCCGCAAAAATTGGAGGAAGATTATTCCTTTAGTTTCAATACAAAATTGCAAAAATTCGCTCAAGTATATTTTGACCGGCCCTTGACAAATATTTACGAAAATAATGTGAAAGTAATTGAGGCATATATAAACAATGAAAATCTTGAATTTGACATTAATATTTACCAATATACAAATGCAGACTTTTTTGCAGAAAGTATCAATGATTTTGCAGACACAGGAAAATTTTTCGAAGATTCTGTAAACGATATTGAAGGGTTAACCTTTTTAAATGCTTTAAAACAAAAGCCTAACATTGTGAATAAATACAATAATCCAAAAGGGTTGTTTGAGCTGCCGGACCTTCCGAAGGGATATTATTTACTGGAATTCTCAACAGATGACGGCGAAACAAATTATCACTTCCTGCAGATTAACAATATGCTTATTTACTATGCTTTGTTTTCAAATCAAATAGTGGTTACTGCATCGGATGGTGCAGACAGCAAGGGGATTGTAGATGCGGCAGTTGTATTGAACGGGGAGCATATGGGCTTTACAGACAATAATGGAATGCTGATTATTGATAGGGATACGTCTGTTTACGAAAATAAGGCAATTTCCCTAAGAGTTGAAGCAAAAGGTTTCAACGATTTTGTGTATGCAGACAGCCTTTACTTTTACAACTATTATTACAACAGTCAATATGAAGCTTACAAATATTTAAGATATATCGACACGGACAGACCTGTATATCTTCCTACAGATACAATTAATGTATGGGGATTTGCAAGGCATAAGGATGATAAATCTGTTAATAAGGTTAGAATTGAATTAGTTGAAGTCCACACAAATTTAGTGTTTGAGGAAAAAACTGTAGACCTTACAAATATAGGCACCTATCAAACAGAGTTTGAAATAAAAAATGCTGCATCAGAATACTTTAACTTTCAAATAAATGTATACGACAATGATTTAAGAATATCTACAAAATATATTTCAATCGGCAAATATACGAAACCTCTTTTTACAATAAGTGGCGAATTTGACAAAAAATTTGTTTACAGCGGTGAAAGTATTAATTATAAGGTTAATGCCAATTTCTTTGACGGCAATCCCCTGCCCGGATTAGAGCTAAAATTCGGCGGCTTTCCAACCAACTACAGCGGAAGCATAGACTACGGACAAATGGATTCAACTCTTAAGTTAAATGAAAAGGGAGAAACTCTAATAAGTGTAAATACAAATGTAAACAGTGACAGCTGGAGACCTGTTTCTATAAGAACAACCCTTTGGAATGCCAAAGCAGAGGATAAGTCTGTGGGGGTTATGGATACATTTGAAATTTTCCCTCACCATAAGATGGTTGAAATTGAGCAAAATGATATGGATAATCCTGAAAATATCCGGATTTTGCTCCATGAATTGGACATTACCAAGTATGACAGCCAATACTTCAGCGGTTATGAAAAATTGAGGGGCAATCCATTGAGCGGCACAGTGCTCGTAAGTGTGACAGAAAGTTATTATGAAAAGTATAAAAAAGGTGAGCATTATGATTATATAAATAAGGTAAATGTCATTGAATATGGATATAACCATATTAAAAATATTGTTTTCAATGAAATTACAGAAATAACCGGCGGCTGCGGCAATGTTATAATTCCTGATTTCAATCCTCAAAGAACTTATGAGGTTGCGGTAGAATATATGGATGAAAACGGAGTTATAAGAGAATACTCCTATGTAGGAAGTTATTACCGCTTTTATGAAAGGCCTTATTATTATTTAGAAAAGGATGATGATAATAAACAAAATTACAGGCTAAATGACAATATAAATTTAAATCTTAAATACAGCGAAGAAAATGTTGAAAGCACAGATAAGGATAAACTTATACTCTTAATAATGAGAGATGGTCTCATTGATTATAAAATTACTGACGATACAAAACTTGACTTTGAATTTAAAGAAGAATATATACCTAATGTTATGATTAACTCTATATATTTTAAAAACGGGTATATGTATCCGGTGGAATTTATAAACTCATTGTACTATGATACCACAGAAAGACAGATTCACTTTGATGTAACTACAGACAAGGAAAATTACAGACCCGGCGAAGAAGTTCTATTAAGTATTAAAACAAAGGATGAAAACAATAAGCCGATTAAGGCAGATGTTAATATTTCAGTTGTAGATGAGGCATATTTTGCCCTCTTTGAAAAAAGAGTTGATACTTTAAATTCATTGTATGGCGGTGGTTGGAGTACAGGCCTTAATGCATCTTATCTGTCAAATATTGATTTGAGCATAGAATCGGGAAACGGTGCCGAAAGAGGCGGCGGTGGAGATAATTTTACAGGTTTCAGAGATGAATTCAAAGATACAAATATATTTAAAACAATAACAACCGATAAGAACGGCAATGGAGAATTAAAATTTAAATTAGCTGATAACTTAACATCCTGGAGAATAACGTATCAAGGAATTTCAGATAAAAAGTTTGCAGGAAGCGGCACAAAAAATATTACTGTAAGTTTGCCCTTTTTCGTAGATATAATAATGAGTGAAGAATACCTTAAAGATGATAAAATATCAGCTTCCTTAAGGGTATTTGGAACGGAAGCAAAAGAATCTGAAGAAGTAAATTATGAAATTAAAATTACAAACAAAGAAACAGGTAAAGAGCTTAAATACGCCCAAACAGGTATAATAGGAGATTACACAAATATTTCATTTGATAAATTAAGTGAAGGCACCTATGAAATTTCCGTTTATGCTGCATATAAGGATTTTGAAGATGGTATAAAGGAAGAATTCAATGTGGTTGATTCATTCGTTTATTTTAACAATACCACTTATTATAAACTGTCAGAAGATACAGTCTTAAGTAAAGTGTATTCAAATCCTGTAATTACATTGTTTAATGAAAGCCGCTCTGACTTTTACAACAGTTTGGAAAGTATTTTAGGCAACTACGGTAAAAGAATTGACCAGACAGTATGCTCGATGCTGGCATCAAAGTATATCAATGATTATTTTAAAACAGATTTGACTTTCAACGAGGATGATTTGATTAGTGAAATAAACAGATATGAAATCCAAACAAGCGGCGGATACAGCCT
>JAGOIH010000143.1 GCA_017995755.1 Sedimentibacter sp.
CCTGGTTTAACCTGATAAACATGAACGGCAGGCTCTATGATCCTCTTACAGCCCAGTTCCTGAGTCCTGATAATTATGTACAGCTTCCCGATTTCACGCAGAATTTTAACAGGTATAGTTATTGCCTGAATAATCCACTAAAGTATTCTGATCCTAGTGGAGAGTACATTTTGGGGATACTGGCAACAATTTTTTGCCCACCATTAATACCTGTTGGAATGGCAATTGATGCCGGGATTGGATTTGCAGTAGATTATTCTAACGCTAAATCAAGAGGATTAAGTACTGGTCAATCTCTTTTATATGCTGGAACAAATTTAGGAATATCAGTGCTATCCCAGAATATTAATATTAAGGGTATAATTCCTAATGGAAGCTTGCATGCTATAATGGGGGTTGCAGGAAACGGAATCTCAAATTTAACGATAAAGGAGCCTTTCTTCGAAAACTGGGGACCTTCCGCCATATCAGGTGGGTTGTCAGGAGGGCTTTCAGGGTATCAATTAGCTAAAGAAGGTGGTTTAAATTACTGGTGGGGCAATAATATTGCTTACAATAGAAATTCTTGGTCCTTTTTTAATGTTGATAAACCAGACTTTGTAATCGATATGGGAATTCCCAATGTTGGGTCATTAGCCAAAAATGACTGTTATCCTACAACTTTTTCAGAAATAGAAGCTAAAAAAGGCGGTTCTCGATCCTATCAAGATTTTGCGAAGAATGCAAATTATAGTGAAGGTAAGGGGCTTATTATAAATAGAAGTGATTATCGCAATTTGATGAATACGACCTTTGGAACTGTTGATATTTTAGACGGAAATGCAGCAAATCAGGTTTTTGATCCGAGTTTTATGAGAATGGCTTCTCAAAATGGAGAGATCATTTCATTTCATTTTAGTGGTCCAAGACCTCATGCAGATAATGTCCGCCAATTAAGAGTTTTCTTAAATGCTCCAATGAAGAATAGACTGATATTTAGACAGAGTGGTTATAACTTTAGTCAATACTCCGGTTGGAACAATATATGGAGCATATTTCGAATTTATTAATACGTAAATTAAGAAGACTTATGAAAGTAGTTTATCCAATAAGCATATTACTCTTGTGTTTTTCCAATTCCTTATTTTCACAGAATATTGTAGAAAAACTGAAAGATTTCTACGCTAACGCAGACTTGGAATGTTACGAAAAGAAAATCCAGAAAGATCTACAGAAATACGATAGTATGATAGTTAAATTTTTACCAATAATGGGAAGTATGCCTCACGCTCCTGTTAGACCAGGTAATGTTAATTTATCAAAGGAAAATAAAATATTTGTATTGGCTGTTACGCTTTCAAACACAGAAGAATATACCTTTGAAGACGATATTTATGATTACATAATATTAGATAGTCTTAGAACTTTTATTATAGTTTGTGTTGATGACAAATCGAATGTTATCGGATATACCGATACAGAAGAACCTGGTTCCTACGTTGATATTAAAGATGATTTTTATTTCCATGATAGAAGTCGAAGAAGACAAATAAGAAACAGTATCAAAAATATTAAAAAGGAAAATCCAGAAATAATTTTATTTTGTCATGCATTTTGGAGATCGTTTATGTATATTAAGGAAAATAAAATATATGCCTATGATACAAAAAAAGGTAATTCTAAAGAATTAAATGAACTGGTCAGAGAAGTCTCCGATATTAATTTGATAAGGCGTTCAAACTTTATTCTTTGGCCGCTTTCTAAAGAGTTAGAAATTGGTAGCCATCCTATTAAATATCGCCTGACGGGTCATACACCAGTAAATGAGGCTCGTATTTGCCCAGCATTAAGGTAATTAAAAAAGAGGCCATATTGGTATACATATTGCCTCAATAACCCGCTTATTTATACTGACCCGGATGGGGAATTTGTTCATCTGATCATTGGGGCTGTTATAGGCGGGGTAATGAACCTGGCGATGAATGCAGATAAGGTTGATAATTTCTGGGAAGGGTTAGGTTATTTTGGAGTTGGGGCTGCGGCAGGAGCATTATCCGCGGGTGTTGGTGCAGGTGTAAATGTGGCAATGGCAGGAGGTAGCTTTGGTGTCGGTTTTATGGGTACTGCTGTAGGTGTATCTTCAACAGGCTTTGTCGCAGGAGCGGCGACAGGCGCAGCCGCCGGATTTTCAGGCGGGTTTGTTACCAATTCCGGTAATGCTTGGATGGGAGGCGCTAACTTTGGCGAAGGTCTATGGAGCGGAGTTAAAGGAGGTGGAATAGGTGCATTAGCAGGAGGCATGTTAGGTGGTACAATCGGAGGAATAGATGCCTTGACAAAGGGAACAAACTTTTGGACAGGAAAAGTTTCATTTGATTTGTCAAACGCTTATGGTGCAAGTGGAACTGCTATTGGAGATAAAACAGTTACAGGAAAATATGTAGGCAAATTTGAAGGTGTTAATCTTTATGAAGCACCGATACCAGAAGGGTCTGCTGCCACATTACCAGGAAGAGGGATAATTCTTTCTAAAGGACAATATACACTTAACAGCACTTCAAGATACACACGAGAATTATTGCAACATGAGTTTGGACATATTCTTCAAGCAAGAGAGGTTGGATTAAAGGCTTTCTATAATGTCATTGCTCCAGAAAGTTTGGCGAGTGCATCTATGGATGGAGTAGGTGGCTGGAGTCACAGTACTTTTTGGACTGAAACATGGTCTAATTATTTATCAAATAACCACTTTGGTGTTAATTCATTATTAAATAATTCTGCATGGCCAGCACAAAATATAAGTTGGTTTAATTTATTGCGTTTGCGTGCAGTATCACCATTTTTTTGGCCATAATATTATTATTTTCAAGAGCATGAAAAAGTTAATTTATATTAGTATTTTATTTTTGTTTTACGGGTGTGTTTTTACCTACGACCCTGCACGTGGATTACTCTATGTTCATAATAATTCTAATGAGGCTGTTTATGTTTACCTCAAATATGAAAATGCGGATTCACTGCCGTTAATTTCAGGATTAGAATTATTTACTTTTATAGATGCTAACATGAAAGATGCCTACACTATTGGCGGAAATAGAAAAAAACCACGTCTGCCAAGCAACGAAAATGAGGTAACGATTTTTTTTATTACTGAAAAAACGATGCGTAGCTATGATTTAAAAGAAATACACAAAAATCAAATGTTTGTAAAGAAAAAAAAATTAACAAAAGAAGAATTAGAAAATAAAAATTGGATAGTAACCTATCCATAACGAAAAAGCCGAAGCAATCCGGCTTTTGTTTTATAATGCTGCAACGTTTTTTTGAAAGAAATCCTTAAACTTCTTTTTGGTGAGCATGGTATCAATCATCTTAAAGATTACATGCTTATCTTCATCATCCAGCTGCTGGATTAAACGGAGCTGTTCCATCGTGGTTTTATCTTCAACAGTCACTTCCTTGGGTAGCTCCTTGCCCGGGTTCAAAATATCATCCACCGAAACGCCGAACAGGCCAGCCAATTAATTGAGCAAATCAAGGGACGGTTCCCTTTTACCATTTTCTATCTTGTTGTAGTTGGATTGGTCAATGCCAAGTTCAATTGCAATCTGCTTTTGTTGCAATCCCTTTTCTTTCCTGAGCTTCTTTATATTATCACCTACATTCATAAGGCTTTGTTTTGCGTCAAAATTAGGCAAAATGACCATTAATAGCAAATAATTGATAAATATGGAAATTATAAATTGGTTATTATGGAAATTTAATTTTACCTTTGCGATGGTCAAATATGCCAATAAAAAATTTTTGCCGAAATAAAGGAAGGTATCATAAGTCACAGACTTAATGAAAGAATATGGGGCCTTTTCATAGAACTGTTGAAATTGATAGAGACTGTATTTATTGAAATAGATGAAGAGCAACTCTTGGAAAGAATAATAAATGACGAGAAGACTTATGAAAAACTGGCAATTATCCTTGATCCCGCGAACCAAAAACTGGCGGCGTAACAGAAAATCTAAAAATGGAACATTTAGTAAATTGATTGTCAGCTATATGGCAAAACAAATGGCTTGAATAACCATTTAATTATGTGCAAATTATAAACAAGTGCGAAACTTAAGTAAATTATTTAATGCCTCATCAGACAAATGAGTTTATATGTACTTTTCATAAATCTTTCGAGCAGTTTCGTGAGAATGTATCCTTCCTTCTTCGAAATCTTTAAGTCCTCTGTTAATTGATTCTATTTCCTCCTTTTCCAAAGCATCCCACCAGTCTTTAGAATTTGAGTAATCTTCTTTAACCTGTCTCAG